>CAZUZW010000161.1:0-1639 GCA_964624855.1 uncultured Vicinamibacteraceae bacterium | reverse complement strand
CGACAAACCAGTCGAAGGTCATAGCCGGCCTCAATAAAGCGGCCCACCAGATCAAACGCAGCAACCGCGTCCTCAGTCGCCACCGCAGCCGCAACTTCAAGAACAGGTTCGCGCCCGATCAGCCCAAGTACCGTTGACACGTCATCGGCCGTAATCGAATCGCCCGCAAACGCTCGAACCTGGTCACATGCACTCTGCGCATCCCGCATACTACCGTCTGCTGCGCGCGCCAAAAGATTCAGTGCCGCTCCATCAATAGTGATCGATTCGGCATCGGCAATAACACTTAACTGTGTGACTATCTGCTGCCGACTGATGGTACGTAGTTCATAGACTTGTGACCGTGACCGAATCGTTTCTGGGATTTTTTCCAATTCCGTGGTCGCCATCATAAACATCACATGAGGTGGGGGCTCTTCAATCGATTTCAACAATGCATTGAATGACGACTTCGACAATTGATGCACTTCGTCAATGACAAACACCTTGTACCGATTGCGGACCGGCGCGATTGCTAATCCATTGATGATGACCTCACGTATGGTATCGACTTGGGTATGCGTGGCAGCATCAATCTCGAGTACGTCAATGTCTCGACCCTCTGTAATCTCAACGCATGCGTCACAGTTTCCACAAGGGTCCGCCGTCGGTCCCTGCTCACAACTCAATGCCCGAGCAAGAATACGCGCCGTCGTCGTCTTGCCAACTCCACGGGGGCCGGCAAATATATATGATTGGGCTAGTCGGCCTTGTGTCAGGGCATTTCTGAGTGTCTGTGTAACGCCACGTTGACCAACCACATCGTCAAATCGCTGGGGCCGGTATTTACGAGCAAGAATTTGATAACTCATGACTGCCGTTCGTTGTTCTTCCCATGGCGTTGGAGCCCACCGCGGCCCGGAGAAACCTGCGGCACATGTCAGTATCTACTTAGCGCTGCTGCCTTCCGGCCCTGACGCGGTTCGCAGGCTGAAATTGCACAGGGTCCGAGCCACGGTGCGACCCATCGCCACGGAAAGAACTACCAGTGTACGTCGCCACTTACTGCCGATCAAGACACAAACCCGTTTCAGACTGTTAGACTTTATTACCGCTAACGTTCATTCGCGGAGAGATGTCTGAGTGGTTGAAGGAGCGCGCTTGGAAAGCGTGTGTAGGGGTAACCCTCCTACCGTGGGTTCGAATCCCACTCTCTCCGCCAGTTTTTTTGCCCTGATCTTTCTCGTTAGCATTCTTCCGGCTTTTGCCCAAAACCAGTCCGAAGGCCGGGTCGAAATCGTGGGTGGTGTAGCCGCAGTCGACTCCAGCGCTCTGGTCGGAGACATCGGACCGGGATGGGTCATCGGTGGCGGGTGGCACGCCACGCCTTGGTTAGCGGTAGGATTCGAACTCGACCGGACCACACCAAGCGACAACATTTTCGGCCTCGGCGTCGACGCAAGCATTCTCGGCACCATGGCTTCTGCCAGAATATCGGTCCCGGTCTGGCCTGTCCGACCACTCGTGCAAGTGCTCGCAGGACAAACTCAAATCAACCTGCACGTGCAAAGTCCATCACCGGTCGACAGTTTCGGATCATCATTCGAGCGGCGCGCAGCCCTGCAGGTCGGAGGTGGAATCGAGCTCCCGATCCACGACC
>CAZUZW010000160.1:0-1645 GCA_964624855.1 uncultured Vicinamibacteraceae bacterium | reverse complement strand
CCTCCTGGGTGGTTTTGCCGGCATAGCTGTGATCGCCAAGCTGTACTGGAATCGCGTCACTTCTCTGTTTAATCGGAAGGGCGCTCCCAAAGATAGCGATTAGAGTTGTCGACCTTATGAGTATGCGGGCTTCTCCAGCGCCCCTGCAATTTGAACCCGGTTCTTTTCGGGACCCAGACACGAAGATCTTTTGTCACAACGCTGGAATCTTTCGGTGTCTGACGTCCCGTGCCTTGGACGATTGGACTCGTCTTTCCTCTACAGAATTTTTTGAGAAACTGACTCGTGAAGGGCAACTCGTCCGGACACATAAGGTGACCGACAGGACAGCATTTCCTGAACTAGACACAAAGTGGGTTGCTGTTCTCAAGCATGAAGCTGTGCCGTTCATCTCCTATCCGTACGAGTGGCCGTTTAGGATGCTCAAGGATGCCGCCCTCCTTCAGCTCGACTTGACGTTAGCCGCAATCGATGAGGGTATGACCCTCAAAGACGCAACTCCATTCAACGTCCAGTGGGTTGGGTCCCGTCCGACCTTTATCGACATCGGTTCTTTCACCGCGTACAACAGCGGTGACCCGTGGGCAGGCTACCGGCAGTTTTGCAGTCAGTTTTTGTATCCGCTGTTTCTACAGGCGTACAAATCCGTAGCGTATCACCCTTGGCTCCGCGGCAGTCTTGAAGGAATCGAAGCTAGGGAACTAAGTTCGCTCATGTCCATTCGTGACTACATACGTCCTGGCGTTCTAGCCCATGTCTATCTTCAGGCTAAGGCCCAGTCTCGTTACGAGGGCGCAGACCGCGATGTTAAGAAAGACCTTCGAACCGCCGGCTTCGGTGCAGGGCTCATCAAGAACAACCTCAAACGCCTTCGCCGACTGGTTGAGCAGTTGCAGTGGTCACCACCGCGCTCGGTCTGGTCTGAGTACGCCAAAGAACATAGCTATGAGGATGCTGACCTACGACGAAAACACGATTTCGTACGACGTATTTTAGCTCGTCGCCGATGGTCCCTCGTGTGGGATATCGGTTGCAACACCGGCACTTATTCGCGTCTAAGTGCCGAACACGCAGAGTATGTTCTAGCGCTGGATGGCGACCAACTGGCGCTCGATCGGTTGTACTCAGAACTCAAACAGGAGGGGTGCCAGCAGGTTTTGCCTCTGTTAGTCGACATGGCTGATCCGACACCTGGCCTTGGGTGGAAAGGGCTCGAACATCGACAACTTGGCGACCGGGGAAGGCCGGATCTAATTCTTGTTCTCGCCTTCATCCACCATCTGATCATCGGCCGGAATATTCCTCTAGGCGAACTGGTCGAGTGGCTGGCGCATTTCGGTGCAGACCTTGTGGTCGAGTTCGTTGGACTTGATGACCCGATGGTCAAGCGGCTCTTGCGCAATAGAACTGGACAGAGCATTGATTACTCAGCAGAAGCATTTGAGCTGGCCCTTAAAGAGCATTTCGGTTCAGTGACACAGGAGACTCTCGACTCGGGAAATCGTACGTTGTATTACGCACAGGCGAGACCAAATGGCGGCTGATACTAAGAGAGCCCTCGGTTTCTGGGCACTTCATGTGGCGGGACTGTGGAGTATTGGGGTCGTCCAACCAATCTTCGACGTCTTGGGTAACAATCCTGAGT
>CAZUZW010000159.1:0-1704 GCA_964624855.1 uncultured Vicinamibacteraceae bacterium | reverse complement strand
GTATGCCGAGCCCGGTGTCATCGACTCGAACGTGCGTCGGTTCCACACCCGGCATCCAGAAGCTGTTCCACTGGGAGATGGCATTCGCGCCGCCCGCCTCGAGGAGCAACCGACTGGTCACCGTCGAGGTCCAGGTGTATTGCATCAAGCGGTTCGGGTCGAAGCGATACCCGGGTTGAGCCTCCATCGCTCGCCCCGCCTGACGCGTGCCGCAGTTACAGGCCCGCTGCTCGTCATAGGTGAAGTTGATCTTGTTGTTCTGCGATACCTGAAAGGTGCCGCGGAACAGAGCCGAGTCGTACCATTCGAGCCGCCCGCTGTAGCGGTCATCCGGACGGTCCACCCAGGGAACATAATTCACAACCTGTCGAAGTGGTTGTGTCGCAGTGTCCCGACCCACCCAATCTGCGTCGGCCGGCGACAAATACCGCGGCTGTCCGGTCGCCGGCGCCCCTGGCGCCGTGCTCTGGTTCCAGAAAGTACCGGAAGCTTTGCGCGCGAAGCCCCAGCTTCGGATGGCCGTGAAATACCACAGCCTGTCCTGGATGACCGGGCCACCCAGGCTGAGTCCCTTGTCGAACATGTTAATCGTCTTGTTCGATTCTCGCGCCCCTTTGGCCTCGAGCTCCGGGGTCAGGTTTGAACTCTCGAAGTCCGAGTTTGTGTAGAAGCCGTTCAAAACGCCGCTGAAGGTGTTTCCGCCTTCCTTCGGGATAGTGTTGATGACGGCGCCGTCGGCGTTCGTGTCGGCCTGAATGCCGCTGGTCTGTGCCACAAACTCCTGCACCGAGAGCGAGTTGATCTGGTAGCTGCTGTTACCGGAGCTGTTTTCAACCCCCATGCCGTCGAAGGCAACCTTTGTCCCGGCTTTACCATGGAAATCCCCGGGCTGAGAGTAGCCGCCGCCGACATCCGCCAAGCCGCTAAAGCCGGGCGTGACGGTAATAAGGTTGTTCACGTGCTTCATGCCGATGGGGAGCTGCGCCAACGCCTCGGCGTCGATCGAAGACTGCCGGCGGACATTCTGGATGTCCACCACCGGCGTCGCACCGGTGACTGTGATCGTCTCCTCGATTCCACCGACACCCAACTCTGCGTTCACGTTGGCTGTGAAGCCCGCCGTGAGCTCGATTCCTTCCCGGAGGATCTGGTTGAAGCCCGGAAGGCTGAAGGTAACGTCATAGGCGCCAGGCGGCAAGGCCGGGATGGCGTATCGTCCTTCCCCGTCGCTGATAGCAATTCGCTGTCCCTCGATGAGGACCGGGCTCGCGGCGGTTACCGTGACACCAGGCAAGACCCCGCCGGTGTCATCGGAGACGACACCGCCAATTCCAGCGTCTTGGGCTGACGCAGCTTGTGTGAGAAAAAGAATTCCTACGAGGATGAAGACAACACGGACAAGGCCTGCGCGATGATTCCACATAAACCACTCTCCTGTGCGAAGTGTAAAGGTGCCTGGTTCCACTAAAAAACCAGTCTTCCTGTGGCGATCTAAAGCGTCACTGGCGCAAAATGTAATGTGTGAATATCATCAACTAGTTGGCTAAGTCAACTTAAAATAAGATCTATATCTATATAGACACTGATGTGGATCAGGTGGCAGGTTAACCAAGCCGTGACGGTGCGCTGAGTGGCAAGCGCAAGTTACTTGCGATGACGTTGGCGCCGAAGGAGCGGTGATGAGGCGAGTTATTCCCTTGGTCC
>CAZUZW010000158.1:0-1716 GCA_964624855.1 uncultured Vicinamibacteraceae bacterium | reverse complement strand
GTATTTCTTTCTGAATCCGACGTTCGACCGAACGAATCTGCTCCCAATACATCGACAAAGTGTTGCGGTCCTCGGCTCCAACCGCCCCCCTCACCCTTTGCATGGGCTCACGCAGCCGGTCCAGAACACTATCACCTATCATCGTGTTCCCGACTGAACGAAACTGGTGCCCATTACCGCCAAAGAGCCTGGAAAACACAATCTGGGGACGTGTCTCTGGCACCGCAGGGACAACAGGCGTCACCCATGACACGTGATTCAGATAGCGTGAGGCTGCGCCATGTTCCACCTGGTTCGCCGTGTTCGGAACGTCCACGGCAACTTGGAGGGAAGGTAGCGGCGTATACGGTTGGTACGCCTTAGCCGCCACCTGATCAACTGTTCTACGAACACAAAAAGATTCTGAGCCTGTCCGACACAATCGTACACCGCTTAAAAATCCGGCCGCCGCAGTAGCATGACCACCTCTCGTTGTGTGTTCTAAGCCGACGTTACTCACCACCGTGACTTGGCCATTAATCTCAGAAAGCGATTGCAGCGTCGAAGACAACACACCCTGTTCCATCTTCTTTTCGACTGGGGTCCACGCCGACATATCCGCCCCCATCGGCGCATAGACAAATCCCAGTCGCCGTGGCGGGTGAACACTCGTACATGCCAACTCCTTTAGTGGTGGCACCATTGCGTCAAGTAGTGGCAACGCGACCGAGGCCCCGAGACCACGGAGCATTGTTCGCCGGCCGAGAACCTTCTTCGAAATAATCATGTTGTTTTCAAATATGATTTTTGACCACTAGGGACATTCATTCCGGCAACGCAAACACGAACAGCCCATTCCCTCCAAGTGGACGCCGTTTTTCTGGAATAAGTTGCGATGGGATCGAACCTGCCCAACTCGCGCCTCCCGCTCCGGTTGGCACCGCAACATACTGGCGACCGTTTACAGCGTATGTCGTAATAAATCCCTGCACGGACTGAGGCAACCTCGATTCCCACACGGTTGCACCCGTTTCCGCGTCAAAAGCAAAGATTTGCCGGTCCCAACTACCGGCAAAAGCTAATCCCCCGTCCGTGGTCAGAGCCGCACTATTGATCGGCATTTGAAACCGCCGCCGCCATCGCACCTCTCCGGTACGCATGTCCATTGCAAGAAACTCCCCAAGCTCTCCCTCACTCTCGGGGTGAAAATGATTGGTCCGACGAACTGGCCCAGTTCCACCGCCACCTTCTACCCGGTCAACCGGACCGAACGTCGCCGTTTCACAGTTGAGATTAATCGGAACGAAAAACGTCTCAAGGTCTGGATAGTAAGACATCGCTCGCCAACTCTTAAATCCGGCGGTACTCGGACACCAAAACAGTTCTTTATAGAGCTCGGGAATCATGCCCTCCCGATACTCAACGGCTCCGGTGTTAGGGTCCACATCTGCAAATGTCTGATAACCCAAGTCGTGAGCATTTCGAAACCCACCCGTCGCGAGATCCAGTTCCCAGAGTACAGCCATCTTCCCCATGGTGAAGACTGAACGCTGCCCATCGTAATCCACGATGATTCGTTCAAACACCTCATCCATGTCTAATGTTTCACCTGGCAAATGTTGGTAATACCACTTCATCTCTCCAGTATCCGGGTCGAGCGCTAACGTTGAATTTGTATAGAGCGCATCTCCATCCGTGCCACGCGCCGCCCGTGCCCACGGCTTTGCCTGCGACGTC
>CAZUZW010000157.1:1580-1731 GCA_964624855.1 uncultured Vicinamibacteraceae bacterium | reverse complement strand
CCTCTACCGGACCCATTCACAATGGAATACCCGTCGTTGCCGTGAAACGGCGCCTTGAATCTCGCGTTTGGCCGAATGCCGCTTCTGGTCTGGTTTATCCAGAATGTCAGGGTGGCCGACCGTCTACCGGGGTCTGTTTTTCAGGTGGTGG
>CAZUZW010000157.1:0-1570 GCA_964624855.1 uncultured Vicinamibacteraceae bacterium | reverse complement strand
ACCATTGGTCAGCTTCGAGGACTTGCTGAAATAGGATTACTCGATCGCATCGGCTATGTATCAGCTGTGTCAGGAGGCGCATGGGCGGCGACCGCCCATACGTACTATGCCGGCTCTGGTCAAACAAATGAGGAGATTCTTGGACCGGTCGCTCGACCGGAAGAACTTGATGAGGTGGCACTGCGTCGGTTGCCAAATTCAGAACTCGGGGTTGCCGCCACATATGACTTCCGTCGTACACTGATGTCGTTGCATCAGTCACCCGCCGTAGCAGCCGACCGCATTTGGACTCAGGCGGTCGGGGAAACGTTTCTGGCTCCGTTTGGATTGTTTGAGGCCGACCGGCCTCATGCATTTACGCTTGACAGCGCTTCTGAAGAAGAGATTCGGCGACGGAATCCAGCGATTGGACCGTTTCATCAGGTGAGGAATGGGGCGAAGGCGCCTTACCTCATTACACATGCGACGTTGAACTGGCCTTCAGATAGCGACGGCGGTGCTTGGAAAGTTGGGTTTGAGTACTCTCCACTTTATTGTGGTTCGCCGGTGTTGCATCACTTGGAGTCAGACGGGCAGTCTGTGTCTGTCGGTGGCGGTCAGGTTGAGAGTTATGCATTTGGCTGCGAACCGCCGCTCGTCCCGATCGGTGGTGACGGTCATATAACCGTCGAACAAATGCAACCGTTCACTTTGGCTGATGTGATCGGAGCCACCAGTGCGTTTCGAACTGCTGACCGAGACAATCGCTTTTATCCACACGCTCAATGCTGGCCAGTGACGACGGCTGCGACTTCTAGTGAACGTTGTCTCTTCAGCGACGGAGGTGACCTCGAGAATTTTGGGATCATTCCACTCCTGCGTCGGAAGGTGCGTTCGATTGTGGTGTTTGTGAATACGGTCTGGCCACTGTCACTTACGATCAATCCAGATGCTGGCTGGCCCGTTGACCCGACATCGGAAGCGCGAGTCATGGACCCATTCATTGCGCCATTATTCGGGGCCCCCAATCCATCGTTTCCCAATAACCAAGTCTTTGATGAACGTGATTTTTCATTGCTGCATCGACGCTTACAAGAGGCGAAACGTCGTAAGGGTGTCGTTGCAGCTACGATCACTCACCAGGTTCAAGAGAATAGCTGGTGGGGAATAGCGGGCGGGTGGGATGTCCGAGTCTGTTGGGTGTATAACGAACGTATTCCCGAATGGGAGGCGCGATTACCGCTGGGGACGCAGCGATTGATCCAGGGCAGTCTCTTTGCTGAAGACTCTGGCGTTCTTGATAATTTCCCGCACTATCGAACCCAGGGGCAGAATCCCGGTGCACTGATTCGGTTAACGCCGAGCCAGGTGAACCTTTTGTCTCATCTCGGTTGTTGGACCGTGATGAGACAGGCTGACCACTTGACTGACCTTCTGGGAAAAATCTAGTCATACATTCTGTTTTTGTCGGGGTTTCATTTACTGTTTAATTAAGTTCTTACAGTGAAAATGCGTTAATCTATGACACGACAGTGATGGTGTATACGGTCAGTCAGTCTGATTTCTTTGACGCGATCGCTCGTGCTAGGCA
>CAZUZW010000156.1:0-1834 GCA_964624855.1 uncultured Vicinamibacteraceae bacterium | reverse complement strand
CAAATGAGGAGGTCTGCATCATGATCATTAAAAAGCTTTCGCTACCGCGACGTACTATGCTGCGAGGGATGGGAGCAGCGATTGCCCTTCCACTTCTTGATTCGATGGTGCCGGCCATGTCGGCGCTTGCAAATACGCCTGCGGCTCCAGTGAAACGGCTCGGGTTTATCTATCTGCCGAACGGTGCTGTTATGCAGGCTTGGACTCCTGGCGGTGAGGGTGGGGCCTTGGAGTTGTCTCCTACATTAAGTCCGTTGAGTCCGTTCCGCGACCAAACGATCGTGTACAGCCGCTTGGCGCACGGACAGGCCGAGCCACTTGGTGATGGTAACGGCGAGCACTCGCGCGCAAGCTCTGTGTGGCTTAATGGTGTACATCCGAAGCAGACCGAAGGTGCGGATGTAGAGGCTGGTGTGACGGTTGATCAGGTTGCGGCGTCGGTGCTCGGTGCAGAGACACCGTTGCCTTCACTTGAGTTAGCGATCGATCTGGACTTTCTGGTTGGTAATTGCGAGAACGGATATAGCTGTGCGTATATGAATACAGTGTCATGGCGAACCGCCACGACACCATTGCCCATGGAAAACAACCCCCGTGTCGTTTTTGAACGGCTTTTCGGAGATGGTGGGACTCGTGATGAACGTTTGTCTGAAATGCGTAAGGACCGGAGCATACTAGACTCGGTGACCGATGACCTCTCGCAGATCGAGCGAGATCTCGGGCACGGGGATCGTGCTCGAATTGAACAGTACCTTGATGCGGTTCGGGCAGTTGAGCGACAAATTCAGTTATCAGAGAAGCAAGGTGCTGAGTCAGTACTTCCTGAAAACCTCGCGCGCCCGGCAGGTATTCCTGATTCCTATGAAGACCATGTCAAGCTAATGTTTGACTTGGTATCGTTGGCGTACCAGGCTGACCTCACGCGTGTGTTTACCTTTATGGTTGGTCGAGAACTTGGCGGCCGTACCTATCCCCAGATCGGAGTACCGGATCCTCATCATGGGTTGTCGCATCATAGAAGTGACCCCGAGAAGCTCGCAAAGCTTGCAAAGATCAATCGTCACCATGTGGAGTTATTTACCCATTTTCTATCTCAGCTGAAGGAAACACCTGATGGCGAGGGTAGCTTATTGGATACGTCGATCATGCTCTATGGCGCGGGGCTTGGCGACAGTAACGACCATCTGCATTATGACCTTCCCGTATTGACCGTTGGTGGGAGCGCGGCCGGTATGCGTGGTGGACGGCACTTGATGTACCCCAAGGACACGCCGATGACGAACCTGTTTCTTAGCATGCTTGGGAAAGCAGGACTGCGAACCGAGGAGCTAGGTGACAGTACCGGGCGGCTTGAAGCCTTAACGGATGTGTAATCTCATTTGCTCGGCTTGGGGTAGTTTTATGATGCAGAAGAGGAGCATCGTCTTCGGACTTGTGGGGGCTTTCCTCGTGATGTCCGGTTCCGCCTTTGCAGCGGACCTGCCGCTTCATGAGGCTGTCGTTGCAGGGGATTTGGATCGCGTGCGTGTTCTCATTGCTAGTGGTGTTGACGTGAACACGGTTGATAGTGACGGGACCACCGCATTGCACTGGGCTGCCCATCACGATGATGTTGAGAGCGGGCAGCAACTTCTTGCCGCCGGGGCTGACCCAACGCGAGCGAATCAATTTGGTGCGCAGCCAATTGCTTTGGCTAGTGAGAATGGTAGTGCCAAATTTATCCAGTTATTACTTGATGCCGGCGCGAATCCGAATGCTGCATCACCAGAGGGTGAAACGATACTTATGACGGCTACTCGGACGGGAGGTGGCGCAGCTGTCAGACTTTTGCTGC
>CAZUZW010000155.1:0-1866 GCA_964624855.1 uncultured Vicinamibacteraceae bacterium | reverse complement strand
GCATGTCACGCTGTGCCAGTTGTCGGCAGACTTCCTTTCCGATTCCTCGATTGCCTCCCGTCACAAGCGCCGTCCGTACCACCTAGACCTCCTTATCTACTGCAGACTCACGACCAAAGCACAACGTAACTTGAAGTCCTGGATGATTCTCAGACAGTGAAAGCGTGGCATCATGCAGCTTCGCAACGGCGTTCACAAGACTCAGCCCCAAACCAGCTCCTGGCTTCGTACGACTCGCATCAAGTCGGTAAAACCGTTCGAGTACGCGGGTGCGTTCGGCTGCCGGTACTCCCGGACCATTATCAGCAACCACAATATCGACACCACTCGCGGAGCAACGACTCGTCAGTGAAACAGAGCCCCCGGATGGCACATGTTTGAGAACATTGTCAGTCAGGTTGGCGACCGCTTGAAACAGTAGGTCACGGTCACCGATAACTGTCAGTCCGCTCTCTGGCTGAGTATCGAGTCGCACACCAGCTTCGTCAAGTAGGGGTCCGTACAACTCGGCAACATCATGAATCAACCGCGTAATGTCAACCCGTGAAAATTCCTGTCGGCGCCTTCCGGCCTCAATACGGGCGATTCGAAGCAGCGCATTAAAGGTTGCCAACAATCCATCCGCCTCACCAACGGCTCGTTCGGCCAGTTCATAACGAGACTGGCCAGGTTCAGTCTCACTCTCTCGAAGCAGTTCGAGCCTGGTGCGAAGCCTGGCAAGTGGTGTACGAAGATCGTGCGCAATATTGTCCGAAACGCGTTGCACCGCATCGACCTGTTCCTCAAGCTCCGCCAACATGCGATTGAGATTGTTCGTTAGTTGTTCTATGTCATCCCCAGTCGCTTCAGTGGGGATTCGACGTGTCAGGTCTCCCGCTACAACATCACTGATCGCGTGGTTGATTACACTGACGCGTCGGATACGACCCCGGCTAACGAGCACACCGCCGACGAGAGCTAACACCATGGTCAGCGCAAATCCCCACGCAACTGTTTGAACCACCGTCACTCGAATCGATTCCAACTCGTACATGTCACGACCGGCCAGTAAGAAATAGCCGCGGTCCAGTCGAAACTGGCGGGCCCTCGCCCAGTGCGTGTCTTCCCCTTCCGGCTGTCCGAGTCGAAAATTCAACCATCCATCACTATCGGCCTCAACCTGCGGCCATGCACTTAAATTTCCCACACGCGGTCGATACGCTGCGTCGGCAACCAGGTAAAGCGAAGAACCTGTGGGTTGCTGCCGAACTAATCTTCGCTCGATAAGTCTTGTAAGCCCGACAAGACCACCCGTTCGATACCGTTCAGCCAGACCGGCAATCTCCGCATCGATCGTTTCATCAGCTTGACGAAGCATGTACCCAGCCGTCGACCAGTAGACGAAGGACAGCAGCAACAACGCCGACCCTGCAAACAGACTCGCATACGCTACCGCCAGGCGAAACGGTGAACTACGAAGTAACTTCTTCAGATCCACGAAGCACGTATCCCGCCCCCCGAATCGTCTGGATCAGGGGAGCATCGAAACCGCGGTCAATCTTCCGACGAAGACGACTGACATGAACGTCGATCACATTGGTTTGTGGGTCAAAGTTGTAATCCCACACTTGTTCAAGCAGCATGGTGCGCGTGACCACATGCCCTTGGTGTCGCATGAGATATTCCAACAGGCGAAATTCTCGTGGCTGTAAGTCAATGGGCTGGCCAGCTCGGGTGACTTCCCGCGCCAAAAGATCCATCTCCAAATCGGAGACGACAAGTCGCGTTGCTGTCGACTCTATGTCTGTTCGTCGCACTAAGGCATCCAATCGAGCAAGGAGTTCTGAAAATGCAAACGGTTTCACAAGATAGTCGTCGCCACCTTGC
>CAZUZW010000154.1:0-1874 GCA_964624855.1 uncultured Vicinamibacteraceae bacterium | reverse complement strand
AAATGTTGCGCATTGCAAGCGGGACGGTAGCGTACAGGTGGCCAAATTAAGCGAGGTCTTCATTACCGAAGGTCTTGAGCGGGTGCGGGCGGAGACCGTTGGACCCGGTGAAATATGCACGGTTGCTGGAATTCCGGATGTGACGATTGGCGAGACTCTTGCGGATGTTGAAAACCCGAAACCGTTGCCGCTCATCCGGATTGATGAGCCAACGATGTCCATGAACGTTGGAATTAATACGTCACCGATGTCGGGTCGTGAGGGAAGGAAGGTCACGTCGCGGGTGCTTGGCCATAGGCTCGAGGCCGAAGTGGTTGGCAATGTGTCTATCAAAGTTGAGCAATCCGAACAATCTGAAAGCTGGATTGTTGAGGGTCGGGGAGAATTGCAGCTTGCCGTTCTCATAGAAACCATGCGTCGTGAAGGCTTTGAACTCAATGTAGGAAAACCAGAGGTGTTGACGAGGCTTGTCGAGGGCAAGTTGCATGAACCCATGGACGAACTGTTGTTGGAGGTTTCGCAGGAGTTTGTAGGAACGGTTAGTGAAAACCTTGCCGGCCGTCGGGGTCGCATGACGGGCATGACTAGTCAGTCAAATGGGAATGTGCAGCTCGAATTCGTGGCTCCCGTTCGGGGTTTACTCGGATTTCATACAGACTTTATTTCGTCAACACGTGGCACCGGGGTGCTGAACAGAATGTTTTCGAGCTATCACCCATGGCTCGGAGAAATTCGCACACGGCGGACCGGGAGTTTGGTTGCTGACAGATCAGGATTTTCCACAACACATGCGTTATATAGTCTTCAGAAACGCGGTAGATTGTTTATTCCGCCCGGGATCCAGGTTTATGAGGGAATGGTTGTTGGCGAAAACTCTCGTGCTGACGACCTGGATGTAAACCCAACGAGAGAGAAAAAGTTGTCGAACATGCGAACAACTGCGTCTGACAGCGCGGAAACCTTAACGCCTCACGTCAAACTGTCGCTTGAGCAGGCGCTTGAATTTATACGGCTGGACGAATGCCTGGAGGTAACACCCGATTCGATCCGAATTCGAAAAATCGAGCTTGATTGCCATAAACGAGGCAAGCACGCCACGGCGAAACCATAAGAACGAATAACGAAAATATGAACACCCCACAACTTCGTCATTAGGTGGCTCGTATGCGACTAAAGAATCGAATTGCCCTCATAACCGGTGCTAGCCGTGGCATCGGCCGGGAGATCGCTCTCGGCTTCGCACACGAAGGGGCCCACGTTGTTTTAACAGCCCGCGACCTCGAACGGCTCGAGTCCGTAGCCACGGAAATTGACCTCCTTCCTGGAAGCGCAGAAGTCGCTCCGCTTGAAGTGACAGACCACGGACAAGTCGATGATCTATTTGAGGACGTGGTCAGCCGACATGGACGCTTGGACGTGCTGTGCAATAACGCTGGTATTGGATCAGCCCCGGGCCCAGTATCAACCGTCAGTCCAGCCGATTTTGCAACCGTTCAGAATGTAAACCTTGTTGGCCTATACGCCTGCTGCCACAGCGCCGTGCCACATATGATTCACGCCGGCTACGGAAGAATCATCAACGTATCCTCCGGAGCGGCCATCATGTGCAACCCTGAAGGCTCCTCTTATGCCGCCTCAAAAGCCGGCGTCAACGCCCTAACAATTACGCTGGCTAAAGAACTCCACAAGACAAACGTCCTCGTAAACGCCTTAAGCCCGGGCTCCGTCAAGACTGATATGAACCCGACGTCAGAGGTTCCCCCGTCCGAAGCCGTACCAACTGCTGTATGGCTCGCCTCAATCCCTGCCGATGGACCTACCGGACGATTTTTTAGATTCATGGAGGAATACCCCATGCTGCCTGAAATCAACCT
>CAZUZW010000153.1:0-1916 GCA_964624855.1 uncultured Vicinamibacteraceae bacterium | reverse complement strand
CAACTGACGCGTGACGGGCAACTCGTCCGGACCCATCAGGTGACCGACACAACCGCGTTCCCTGAGCTAGACCCCAAGTGGGTTGCCGTTCTCAAACATGAAGCGGTGCCGTTCATTTCCTATCCGTACGAGTGGCCGTTTCGGATGCTCAAGGACGCCGCTCTTCTTCAGCTCGATTTGACGTTAACCGCGATCGATGAAGGCATCACCCTTAAAGACGCAACTCCATTTAACGTCCAGTGGGTTGGGGCCCGTCCGACCTTTATCGACATCGGTTCTTTCACCGAGTATAAAAGCGGTGAACCGTGGGCAGGCTACCGACAGTTTTGCAGTCAGTTCCTGTATCCGCTGTTTCTACAGGCGTATAAATCCGTGGCCTATCACCCCTGGCTCCGCGGCAGTCTTGAAGGAATCGACGCGAGGGAACTCAGTTCGCTCATGTCCATTCGTGACTACCTGCGTCCTGGCGTCCTGGCCCATGTCTATCTTCAGGCTAAGGCGCAGTCTCGCTACGAGGCTGCAGACCGTGACATTAAGAAAGATCTTCAAACTGCTGGCTTCGGTGCAGGACTCATCAAAAATAACCTCAAACGCCTTCGCCGACTGGTTGAGCAGTTGCAGTGGTCACCACCGCGCTCGGTCTGGTCGGAGTACGCCACAGAGCATAGCTATGAAGATGCGGAGCTGCGGCGAAAACACGATTTTGTGCAAAGTGTTTTGGCTCGTCGCCGATGGTCCCTCGTGTGGGATGTCGGTTGCAACACCGGAACCTATTCGCGTCTCAGTGCCGAGCACGCGGAGTATGTTCTCGCGCTGGATGGCGACCAACTGGTGCTCGATCGGTTGTACTCAGAACTTAAACAGGACGGGAGCCAGAATGTGTTGCCGCTGTTAGTTGACATGGCTGATCCGACACCTGGTCTTGGGTGGAAAGGTCTCGAACGTCGACAACTTGGTGACCGGGGACGACCGGATCTTATTCTTGTTCTCGCCTTCATTCACCATCTGATCATCGGCCGGAATATTCCTCTGGGCGAACTGGTCGAGTGGCTGGCGGATTTCGGTGCAGACCTTGTGGTCGAGTTCGTTGGACTTGATGACCCGATGGTCAAGCGGCTCTTGCGCAATCGAACTGGACAGAGAATTGATTACTCGGCAGAAGCACTTGAGCGAGCCCTTAAAAAGCATTTCGGTTCAGTGACTCAGGAGACTCTCGACTCGGGAAATCGCACATTGTATTACGCACAGGCAAGACCGAATGGCGACTGATAGTAAGGGAGCGCTCGGTTTCTGGGCCCTTCATGTGGCGGGACTGTGGAGTATTGGGATCGTCCAGCCAATCTTTGAAGTCCTGGGGAACAATCCTGAGTTCTTTGTGGCGCACGACACGCGCGGCAGGGACCTCATCGGATTGATTCTGGGACTGTGTGTGGTTGCACCGCTGGGTATCGTGACGGTGACGTTGCTGGCGGCACGAATGGGTCGTCGGTGCTATCAGGTGATGACCTGGATAGTCGTATCCGTACTTGTGATGGCGATAGCACTTCCGATCCTGAAGCGCAGTGTGGGTCTAGACGCCAACGAGACGTTCGCCGTGGCTGGGGTAGTAGGCGCACTTATGGCTTCGGGTTATTTCGTGTTTTCGCCCGTGCGTCTCTTTATGAGTTTTCTATCGTTCGCGACGGTTGTCGTTCCAATCGTGTTCTTGTTCCAATCGCCAGTTTCAGGCCTGATGTCAACGACGAATCAGGGTTCGTTACCTGATGTCCAATTTACAACAACTCCTCCAGTCGTCATGGTGGTCTTCGATCAATTACCGCTTCCATCGCTGTTGAACCGGGACAGCCAAATCGACGAAACGCTCTATCCTCACTTCGCCGAGCTCAGTCGCGATGCGTCATGGTTTCGTAACGCCA
>CAZUZW010000152.1:0-1959 GCA_964624855.1 uncultured Vicinamibacteraceae bacterium | reverse complement strand
ATCAAAGACTTCTCTCGTGAGTTTCACCTGCGCTGGTTTGATCAACAACTCCGAGGCCAGGTCTCAAACACCGTTTCCCTCGATAACCAACAGATAGATGCCCTCGATAGTCCGGTGACAATCTATGTCATGGGCTTAGGAGACGGTCACAAGGATGAAAACGGCCGTCTGTACCATGGGGGCGAGTGGCGAACAAGCAATACATGGCCGCTTGAGGGCACAGAAGTGGTGCCATTCTATCTTCATGGAAACGGCTCCTTGAGTCGAACGCAACCTTCTAACAGCAATGATGCAACAACATTTACTTACGATCCTGAACACCCGGCACCTACAATCGGTGGCGCGTTTTCTGGCGCACTTAAGAGTGGCGCCTACGATCAGCGTGAGAAGGTGTTCAAGTCGCTTAGAGGAGGCTCCGAGAACGGATTTTTTGGTTCTGAAATAGACGGCCGTCGCACTGCTGAACGTCCCGATGTTCTTGTTTTTGAGACCGAACCATTAGCTGAAACCATCGAGGTCATCGGCCCAATCTCGGTTGCTTTATGGGCGTCCTCAACTGCGGTTGACACTGACCTCACGGCCAAGATTGTCGATGTATATCCGCCGAGCGCGGACTACCCCGAGGGATTCGACCTCAATATTACCGACGGAATCATCCGAGCCCGGTACCGGAACTCACGCGAACACGAGGAGTTCATGGTCCCGGGTACTGTCTACGGGTTTGAAATCCAACTCTTCCCCTCGGCCAACGTATTCAAGGCCGGGCATCGAATTCGCCTCGAAATCTCAAGTTCCAACTATCCTCGGTTTGATGTGAACCCGAACACGGGCGAGCCTCTCGGAAACCACACCGGTCTGATCACCGCTGACAATACCATTTACCATAATACAACCCACCTCTCGCGAGTCTTACTACCAATTTTGCCTACAGAAAGGTGAGCGAATCATGAAGACATCACGACACTTATTGCCCCTTTTTGTGCTACTGATCGGCGTTTCACCGGTAGAGAGCCAGGAACGATGGCTGGCAATCGAGGGCGGGACCGTCTTCGACGGGACGGGAGCGATCCACGAAGAGGCAACGGTTCTGATTCGTGGCGATCGGATTGAAACGATCGGCCCCGCGGGACAAGTCGATATCCCAGCCGGCGCCGAACGGCTCGACGCAACCGGCAAGTTCCTGACCCCGGGGTTCGTCGACCTCCATTTCCACTACTCTCCGAGCGAAAGTGGCTCACTTGATCCCGCCCTTAATAGCCCCATAAACCCCGAACTCCCCCTGCTGTTTTTAGCGAACGGGGTAACGACGCTCCGCGAGATGTCGATCTGGATCGAAGACAATGAACTGTGGCTGGCTGACATCCGGGCCCGCGGGCTCCCCACCCCACATCTGTTCTACTCAGGACCAATCCTCGATGGTACGAACCCGGCCTACCCGTCTATTTCTCGTGTATTACTCGACGAGATGGACGCACGACGCGTTACGAACGAGTTGATCGACCAGGGGGCGACCTCCCTGAAAGTCTACTTCCGACTACCGCTCAACTTGATCCGAGCCGTTGTTGAGGAGGCCGACCGTCGTAATGTGCCGGTCTTCGCACACCTCGAAGCCATCGACGCACGTGACGCAATTCGGGTCGGCATCGATGGCATCGAACATACCCGGTCAGTTGGTCAGGCACTTGTAACACCCAAAGAAGCAGAGGCGTTTCGACAAATCCTACTGCGTGAAACGCGGCCCGAGAGCACCCTGCACAGTGTACATATGTGGGCTAGTCTGAACCCGAGTGGAGCACGGGCTGACGCACTCATCAAACTCATGCTGGAACGTCAGGTAGCACTCGACGCGACCCTCGCCGTCTATGAGCCTGCGTTTGACGAAGAGGGGGCCGATCAACGGTGGGCGGGCGTACAAAACATGGCGACCTTCTCCGTCCGTTACGCCCAGGCAGGCGGTCC
>CAZUZW010000151.1:0-1961 GCA_964624855.1 uncultured Vicinamibacteraceae bacterium | reverse complement strand
TTCGATATATGTCAACGACCCCGTCCAGACGAAACGTCGTACGACATCAATCGAGTTTGGCCTCGGACTGAAGCGGACGGAGCCGAAGCTCCGGCGCATGTCTCGGCGACGAACGAAACCGACCTCCGGGTTGAAGTTATTTCCCACCAAGAGGTGTTCGAGCTGGAGACCGTAGCGGTCGCCGGCGTAATCGAGTTGACCGCGATAACTTGAATCGTCAGTGGTCCGACCCCGTGTTCGTGTGCGGGCCCAGTAGGTATTGATGGTCAGGTCGTCAAAAAAACCGAACATACCGTCCACGCCGTAGGCTTCGTTTGACCCATCACGCTGTTGACTTTCTGATCGTCCGGTAAACATCGCACCGATACTGCTGCGCCTGAGAACATCTCGGCGGGCGCGTAAGACGGTGAAGTTGGTCGCAGGGCGACGGGAGGCACTGTTTCCGTCGGCCTGAATATTGAGCGCCCCGAGCGTGAAAGCACCCGCACGTCCGGTCAGGCGTCCGCCGGCGTTGAGAGGCACTTCCTGTCCGGCATCCAATCCGATTCTGCGACTGTAAAAGAGTACTGGGGTATCACCAGCGAACCCACTTGTTGCGGCACCACCAAAGCGGAATGTTCCTTGATTTTCAAGGAAAAACTCCCGTTTTTCTGGGAAAAAGAGATTGAATCGTGTGAGGTTAATTTGTTGTTCGTCTGCTTCCACCTGGGCAAAGTCAGGGTTGTAGGTCACATCAGCGGTCAATCCCTGTGTCACACCAAACTTAATGTCAACGCCGGCGTCGCCATTCACGGCGTTTGAAATAGCAGGCACCGCTTGCCGGTCGGTGGTGGCGTCGCCAATGACGTATGGCTTTACTTCAAACAGCCGTGAGACCTGAGGAGCTTCCAGGCCAACGAGTGAGGCGGCCAAGGAGGCACGAAAGTGTCCACGGAGTCCCTGGGCTGCTGAGAGCGCCGTCAGGTACGACGACTCATTTTTCCAGCGGTTGACACGTCGGGCTTGAAAACCCCAGACCTGTGGTCCGCCACGGCGATACCGTAATGATTTAAATGGCAGTGCCACTTCCATGGTCCATCCACCTTCAAACCGCCCAACGGCAACGTCGTACACAGGATTCCAGTTGAGGTTTGGTCGCGTCTCATTAGTCAATTGCGCGTCAAGGCGTCCCCCAACAGCTGACACTTCAAAGAGGACGACGTTACGCCTGTCGTAGAACGTGTCGAAGGACCAGGCGAAATTGTCATCACGGACAATACGCGTATTGTCACGGCGCATTTCGTTGGCGATGATCCGTGCGGGTTCCGTTTCCCAGCACCGGGCAACGACGTAGACATTGTCGTCGTCAAAAAAAACCCAGACTTCCGTCTTTTCTGTCGCCGGCTCACCCTCGTTGGGGTCGTTTTGGATGAAATCGGACATCGAAGCAACCCGCGAATACACGGATTCGTCAAGGTCACCGTCGATTTGGATCGGGTCGCTGATTCTGACCGCCCGTGCCGTAGCTCGACCTTGAACATCGCGATTGATGACTTCTGGCGGAACCGGTGGAGACGGACCGTCAACAAGGGGCGGTACTCCGTGTGTGGCGACGTTCTGAGCGCTCGCGTCACTACATCCAATAAGCATGCATGCGGTGAAGAAGAACAGAGAGCAAGCGTTGAAACGAGGCGGCATGGCGACGGGATCAGGGGTTACGGTTCGCGGCCGTTAGTTGTTTCATCCAGCCGAGCAAATTCAAGAATGTTCGTCATTCCAACATTCCCTTCGTGACAGGCGTATTCAAACATCGGACCCTCACTTGGTGGCATCATCAGCGATGCCGTCCATGGTTCCAGACCTCACCGAGGTCAGGGCTGTCCCAGGGCGTAAGAGGCACAGATGACTGTCCCCGCGCGCCGTACGGGGCGATGGATCCGATAGCAATTAAAAGGCTTATACGGTGTAGGCCCATAGCAAAG
>CAZUZW010000150.1:0-2071 GCA_964624855.1 uncultured Vicinamibacteraceae bacterium | reverse complement strand
CATCGAGGCGGCATCCTTGGTCACAGCAGCATCCTCGCATTAACGTCAAACTACAAAGATACAAGTCCAGTGAAACGTGGACACTATGTCCTCGACACTATCCTTGGCACACCACCGCCGCCGCCACCGCCTGGCGCTGGTGTACTGTCAGAGGAAGTCGCAGACCTCCGCACGCTCAGTTTTCGAGAAAAAGTAGAGTTACATTCCAGCAACCCAACCTGCCGTGCCTGCCACTCGCGCATTGATCCCATTGGCTTTAGTTTGGAAAACTTCGACTACTTCGGCCGATGGCGTGATAGCTATCACTATCGCGAACGGGTCGAGACCGAAGAAGAGGCCGACGAGGTCCGTGTTATCGAGGACACAAACGTCTTTAACGAGCGACGCTTTTACAAGAACACCCACACACCAATCGTGGCGGCAGGGACCCTGCCAAGCGGTACCACCTTTGACGGCCCAGTCGGACTAAAGCGAACATTACTTAATGAGAGACATGCCGATCTGGTACGACAGACGTCGACAAAGATGCTTGCGTATGCACTCGGTCGACAGCTTGAGTACTACGACGAACCAGCCGTCCGAGAGATCCTGGCACAGCTTGAGGCCGACGGCTATCGATTCCAAACGCTGGTCAAGGCGATTGTCAACAGCTATCCGTTCCGCTACAAAAAGAATCCGGTAGTGAACGCTAACTAGTCGTAAGGGAAAAATAGCAATGCCTGCAAGTCCTCTTTCACGACGCACCATCCTCCGAGGACTTGGTGCGACCATTGCACTACCACTACTCGACGTGATGTCTCCAGCCCTCACCGCTCAAACTCAGAGCGGCGTCGGACGATTAGCTTATTTATATTTTCCAAACGGAATTCCACGTGGATCATGGCACCCCAAAAAAACAGGCCCAGACGGTCGAATTCTTGAACTGAATGAATGGATGAGCCCACTGACACCCTTTCAGGACGAGTTGGTCATACCCAAAAATATCTGGACTCCGCTCGGAAATGGCCACGTCGGTGGAACACCAACGTGGCTAACTGGTTTTGACTATGACCGACAGGCAATCAGTGCGGGCGGTGTCTCAGCCGATCAAATTGCCGCACGTCATCTCGGAGGTGAGACGCTTTTACCGTCACTCGAGCTTTCTCTGAAAGGGGAAGGATTCTTCTCAAACTCGCTATCACGCAATTCTATTTCATGGGCGTCGCCTGAACGACCACTTCCCCGCGAAGTCGAACCTCGTGCAGTATTCGACCGGATGTTCCGCCCTCCTTCAGGGGGCGCGAGTAACCAGTCTGTGATGGATGCAGTACTTGGTGAGATCAGAGGCTTACGTGGCGTAACGAGTCAAGCAGACCAATATCGACTTGATGAATATTTCGAGTCAATCCGGGCGCTGGAAAGACGCATTGAATTTTCAGAGATACGTTCTCAAGCAATGAAAGATGACCATGCCCTAACCGACACGTTGTCAGCGCCAGAACCTGGCATCCCCTCTGAACATGAGGAATACGTTCGCTTGATGATGGACCTCATCGTCGCGGCATTTCAGTCTAACGCCACGCGTGTCGTCAGCTTCATGCTCGACCATGGGCAATCAAACCGGTATTTCAATTTCATCCCTGGTGTGCAAGGAACCTGGCACGCACTATCACACTACAAAAATGCGTCTGGAAAAACAGAGGATGACGACGGCGTAACTTCGTGGAGTTCACCGGAAGAGAAACATCGCATGTACGCTGAAGTGATCCGCTGGCATCACCATCGAGTCGCATACTTGCTCGGAAGACTCCGCAATATTCAGGAACCAGATGGGCGAACACTTCTGGATAATTCGACGATCCTTTACGGCGCAACGCTTGGTGACGGCAATGAACATGACCCGCACGATCTGCCAACACTGATTGCAGGTCGAGGTGGAAATACGATCAAATCAGGTCGCTCACTTGATTTCACGGAACCCACCGACCTCTCCAATCTACACCTTTCATTGCTCCAACGAGTTGGTGTACCCATCGGTTCATTTGGCAACAGCACTACACCGATGCACGAACTCGACGCGTAAAGGCTCATC
>CAZUZW010000149.1:0-2097 GCA_964624855.1 uncultured Vicinamibacteraceae bacterium | reverse complement strand
CTGGATTTCACGTGAGCAAATGCACACATGGTCACCTCCACCTGAATTTCCGTCAGCTTACGATATCCCTAACCGTCTCTGAGTTCGAAGAACTGGCCAGAGTAATCGCACGCGCATACATCCGCCATGGCATAGAAGATGCTCTGGCTGAAGTACGCGAATACCAACCTCAACATAGTACTCACTAGACACTCCACGCTTCTTAGATTGTCTTCAGACGTAATGCGAGATTCTCAGCCTTTTGCTTCCAGTCCTGTGTCTTCTTAGAAAATGACGGTACGAAAAGTGGTCTTTTGGTTACACCTTGTCGTAGCGACTACCATCGCGTCGGTTGTTCTGATGATGTCGGTCACAGGCGTCCTTTTGACCTATGAAAGTCAAATCAACAAGTGGGATCTTAGGGAATTCCGCACTTCCCCATCCGTAGATACATCAACTGCTCTTCCCATCGACACGATACTTGGCTCCGTTGCCGAGTTTGATCACACACTGGAGGTCTCAGCAATTACGATTCGTTCCGACGCTTACGAACCCGCCACGATCAATGTCGGCGGTGGACTCCTGCTGCTTGCAGACCAATACAGCGGCGAGGTCATGGGAAACAATGATCGTCCCATCCGCCAGGTCCTACGCACCATCATGTATTGGCACCGTTGGTTTGCACTGGAGGGAGACAACCGAGCGATTGGACGGACAATCACCGGTGTTTCCAACCTAGCGTTCTTGTTTTTGATCATTAGTGGTTTCTATTTGTGGCTCCCGAAGAGTTATTCGAAGAACACGCTTCGAAGAATCGTATGGTTTCAGTCAGGCTTACGAGGCAAAGCTAAGAATTTCAACTGGCACAACGTCATTGGCATCTGGACAGTGTTGCCCCTGACCATAATTGTGATTAGCGGTTCTGTTATTTCATTCAGGTGGGCAAGTGATACCGTTTATTACCTTGTTGGCGAATCCCCTCCTGCAAGGAGTTCCTCCAGCGACACGACCACAGTCGAGCAAACTGCTCCAACAATTGATGAGATTCAAGATCCGGTTAGCTATCAACAAATTTTTGATAGGGCCGCCGACGACGCGGTCAACTGGCGCTCGATTACTATCCGAATCCCACAAGGCGATAGCGACCGAGTGGTAGCGTTGGTCGACCGTGGAAGCGGCAGACAACCGTCAAAACAGTTCGAATTGGTCTTTGATCGAGATACAGGTGAGCTTGCTGAACGAGCCGGTTATCCAACCTACAGTCAAGGAAGAAAGATAAGACGGTGGTTACGTTTCGCCCACACCGGAGAAGTTTTTGGATTGGTCGGGCAAACTCTGGCTGGAATCGTAACCCTAGGAACCATCATTTTAGTCTGGACCGGACTAGCGATGACGTGGCGACGATTTATCAACGCGATTCGCGCGAAAGGCCGCCACTCCGGATAAAAACAATCTCAGGCACTGGACCTAAGTATGGAAATTACTCCCAAGACCTTGGATGACTACCTGACAGTGTTATCCGCAGACGCAGGTGTCCAGCAGATGCTGATAGAACAACTCCGCTTAGGCGACAAAGGCGTGCGACTAGTTGAACGGATGCAAGCTGGTTCTTTCAGTCCAGAAGTCGTCGACGAAAACACCTACGGCATCGACTACGAGCGGCTAACTGAATCGATTGAGAATTATCTAGAAACGTCGATAAGTTCGAGCAAGTTTCTGAAGAACGGCCCCAACAAGAAAGACGTCATTGAGCTGAGCAACTATAAAGATCTTATTTACTGGGTTCTTGACCCCAATGGTGGCTGGTTGCAGTACTTCGACTCGTATAACCATGCCATGCAGTTCATTAGGAACGAGAACAGCAAAACGATGCCTTAAACCATTTATCACAGGAGGTCCCTGAAGATATTCGCCAAGTAATCGCCCGATGTCCGCCTCTCCTTCTCGGACATCAGCCGCCGTCTTGGCCCGAACGGTGGGCATTTCGGGCCTTTTTTCACCGGCAGTCCCAGTTCGATCGTTAGCCTCTGGTCATATAAACTTCAGTCTCGACCACAAGTTGACCGATGTGATTACTTGTAGGAAGGTGGCCCTCGGATTTACTATTTCCCTCATAAT
>CAZUZW010000148.1:0-2114 GCA_964624855.1 uncultured Vicinamibacteraceae bacterium | reverse complement strand
ACAATCGCTGAAAAGGACCCGCGGGTTTTCGGACCCGCGAGAGGCGGCAGGAGGGGCGGCGGGGCTAGAAGTTGACGTTTTGCGGACCCTTTAGTTGCAGCATTTCACGCACCTGCTCGGGCGCGGCCACCTCCAGCGAAAGTTCCTCGACGATGCGGCGAATCTTTCGCACCTGCTGTTCGTTCGACTCGGCCATGACGCCTTTGGACAGGTAGAGGTTGTCTTCGAGCCCGACGCGAATATTGCCGCCCATGATCGCGCCGGTGGTGACAAAGTTCGTCTGATGTCTGCCGGCGGCCAGGATGGACCAGTGGTAATCCTGGCCGAACAACCGATTTGCGATGCGGCGCATGTGCACGAGGTTGTCGATATCGGGCCCGATCCCGCCGAGGATGCCAAAAATGGTCTGCACAAAAAACGGTGGTTTGGCGAGACCGCGATCGACGAAGTGCGCCAGATTGTACAGATGGCCGACGTCGTAACACTCGAACTCAAACCGCGTCCCGCAGCCTTCGCCGAGCCGTTTCAGGATGACCTCGATATCCGCGAACGTGTTGCGAAAGATCCCGTCGCGGGTGTTCTCCAGGTAGACCGGCTCCCAGTCGTACTGCCAATCGCTGCGGCGGTCGAGAATCGGATAGAGGCCGAAGTTCATCGAGCCCATATTGAGCGAACACATTTCGGGCTGCAATTCCAGCGGTCCCGCCAGTCGATCATCGATCGTCATGTTGTGGCCGCCGCCGGTGGTCACATTGATCACCGCGTCGGTCCCCGCCTTGATCTCGGGCAGGAACTGACGAAAAACACTCGGATCCGGCGTCGGCTGTCCGTTCTCCGGGTGGCGGGCGTGCAGGTGCAAAATGGCTGCCCCGGCGCGAGCGGCTCCAATGGCGTTCTCCGCAATCTGCGCCGGCGTCACCGGCAAATGTGGCGACATGCTGGGCGTGTGAATTGAGCCGGTCACTGCGCAGGTAATGATCACTTTCCGATTACTCACAAGCTCACTCTCCCTTCCGCACCCTAAATTCAAATGCTGTTGCACGTTTGCTAGAGTGCTGTCGAATCGTCCCGCTGTTTCAACGACCGGCGGCCACCGCCGGTGCAGGTCCGGTTGCGTTAACTGTCCCTGAACTCATCTCAAGCAGCTTTCCCTGCTCGTAACATCTCCATTACCTTTGGCGGGAACAGCAGATCTCCTTCCAGCTGTTCGAGTGCCTGGTGCCACAATGCGTCGGCTGTGAGCGTATCGTTTGCACACGCCAGCCTCGCCAGCAGTTCTGGTTTGTGCTCCCGCACTCGGTGTATTAACTGCGGTGCCGTCCGTTTCGATCGGACTGTTTCTTGGTTATGCGGTTATTGCGCAAGCATTACATTGAGGGCGATTTCTTATCAGTAGCAATAGGTCATTGTTGGGGTGTTGACTGTGGATTCAATGCCTCTTTTTCGACGCTGCGAAAAAGTAGGAGAACCGAAAAGTACGATCACTAAAGTGCGAGAGCGCAGGCAAACCCAGCACTGTAGCAAAGAACACCTCCCACGAATACGAGACAGTTCTGTGATGCCAACGTCCAACAAAAAATAGTACGGATTGCCAATGAGGGTCAGTCCTAGGACTATACACCCCAACAATCCACCTATGAATCCAATGTAAAACGCAATTGGCGTTAACAGTATTACAATGGGAATTCCAATGACAATACGCACACGCAGCGTTGAATCGATTCTTCGAAGGGCATTTTGATTCGGCGAGTGAATTAACCGTTTATCGGTCAAGGCAAGGGCATGCCGGGGGGTGTTCTCACTTTATTAATCCGGTTTTGGTTGCGTGCGCTCACAAAAACGAGTGGCGCAGCACGAGCCAGCGTTGGGCCCCGTCTGAGCCGATCCCCTATCGTGTAATAGTGAATTCCAAGTCACACAAATCGCAGACAAGGCGTTCAGATGCGTCAGAATCGACGCGAATTAAAATGCCCATGTTGCCACTCGGGGTAGACGACATCGCCACCTAGGCCGAATGCCATAGCTTCAGACTCAATCCAATCGTGCATGGCTCATTAACCTCTCGGTGGCACCCTCGCGTCCAGTAATCTCTCGACGCAACTGTGTCGCCGGTC
>CAZUZW010000147.1:934-2162 GCA_964624855.1 uncultured Vicinamibacteraceae bacterium | reverse complement strand
ACTGGAAGATGTCGACACAGGGGCAACATATTGAACTGGGTATTGCGGAAAACAACTTATTTTTGCTACTCGCAGCGCTTGGATTGAGCGCGCCCTTGTTTGGAGAGCGACTACTGCCAATAGGCACGGTCTATGACCCGTTTATTAGTCGTGGACTCGACGCTTTCAACTATGCCTGCTATCAGGATGCGCGGTTTATTGTGGTGGGCACCCCATCGGGGATATCGCTGGCCGCCGAGGGCGGGGCGCATCAGTCGGTGTACGAACCATTGATTGGGTTAGCGCAACCAGGACTAACGTCCTTTGAGCCAGCCTATGCGGATGAGTTGTGTGAAATGATGCGCTGGAGTTTTGAGCATTTGCAGGCAGACGACGGAGGTGCTGTCTATTTACGTTTGTCGACACGGCCGATTGCTCAGCCGGCACGAGAATTCACGAGCGCACTCGCGAGCGATGTGACAGAAGGAGGGTATTGGTTGGTGCCTCCGAGGAAGAACACAACGCTAGGGATTGTCGCATCAGGCGCTGTGTTACCAGAAGCGATAGAGGCGCATCGGCAGGTAACAGAGGATGAGCCGGGTGCAGGGCTATTGGTCATCACATCTGTTGACCGTTTGTATCGTGGGTGGACTGACAGTTGTCGCGGTCCTCTGGGCGGACGACCCTCTCATGTTTCGCGGTTGTTGGAGGCGCTTCCTGCGACTGCAGGTCTGGTAACGGCTATAGATGGTCACCCGTCAACATTGTCATGGGTAGCGTCTGTTCGACCCCATCGAGTTGTACCGCTTGGCGTAGACCGATTTGGTCAGTCAGGTGACTTGCCAGATTTGTATCATGAGTATGGTCTTGATGCGAAGGCGATGGTCGCTGCTGCTGCACGCCTGCTTGTTGATCGATAATTACCACGTATGTCGAGCGAAATTATCCTTCCTGAATTAGCTGAGTCGATGACGTCGGCCACATTGACGACGTGGCTCAAGCAACCTGGGGACTCTGTGCGGTTGGGTGAACCGGTTGCGGAGGTCGAAACCGATAAAACCACTGTTGAAATTGAGGCGCCGGCAGATGGAATTCTCGACGAGATACACGTGGTGGCTGGGACAGAAGACGTTGCGGTTGGGACCGTGTTGGCGGTGGTCAGGGATATCGAGACGGATGCGAAAGAGACGTCAGTAGAGAAAGACGTCGTTCAATCGGATGTGTCGGGATTAGGACAGGCCGGAACAGT
>CAZUZW010000147.1:0-924 GCA_964624855.1 uncultured Vicinamibacteraceae bacterium | reverse complement strand
ACTGGCCGAATCTATGGCTGTGGCTACCGTAACGGCGTGGCTACGCGAGCCCGGCCAGATGGTTCGGACTGGTTAACCGATTGCTGAAATCGAGACGGATAAGACAACAGTTGAACTTGAATCTCCTGCCGACGGTACTCTTGATGTAATTCATATTGCGGCCGGGACAGAGGCCGATCCTGTGGACACAGTGTTGGCAACGTTGCAACTATCCGAAGGCATAGTTGAGACACGTGATGGTGGTTTGGGCCCAGACAAAACCATCCCGGATGTTGTTGTGATACCTCCAGCTGAACCAGTGACACCAGAAGTAAAAAGTAATGAAGAGACTTTGACTTCAGAGGCGATCGCAGCGACACCGTTGGCACGGCAGATGTCCGCATTGGTCGGTCTTGATTTGGCGCGGGTCACTCGGACGGGGGCAGCGGGTCAAGTTCCGAAAGCGGATATCGAACGACAGCTGGGGAATGGGCCTTCAAACAAAGCGACGACGACACCATTACCCGATTCCCCGCATGTAGATGAGCCACTTACTGCGATGAGGCGCGTGACTGCCGAGCGGATGACGATGTCGAAGCAGACGGTGCCACACTTTTATCTTGAGTTGTCATGTTCTGTCGAGGACCTGCTTGCTCGTCGTGAACGTGCAAATGCCGTATCAGGTGCCATTGCTATTACGATTAATGATCTGCTCGTGCGGGCGGCTGGGTTAGCGTTGACTGCCGTTCCTGAAGCCAACTCGATATGGACAGGTGATGCGGTCCGGATATTCGAGTCTGTGGATATCGCGGTTGCCGTATCGACGCCGTCAGGCCTTGTAACACCTGTTGTTCGTTCGGTTGAGACAAAGACCGTGCAGCAGATTGCCGCAGAACTGAGAGACCTGACTAAGCGTGCACGAAAAGGGCAGTTATAGCCGGATGA
>CAZUZW010000146.1:0-2191 GCA_964624855.1 uncultured Vicinamibacteraceae bacterium | reverse complement strand
GCCAAATCGACGAAACTCTCTATCCTCACTTCGCCGAGCTCAGTCGCGATGCGTCGTGGTTTCGTAACGCCAGTGCTGTCGGCACGTTAACCCTCGAAGCTCTCCCGGCGCTTCTCACCGGCAACTATCCAGCGCAGGGTCGATTGCCGACCACTGTCGACCATCCGTCGAATGTGTTCACGTTGCTTGGCCCGACCTATAGCGTTGAAGGATTTGAGCCCTTAACCCGGCTATGCCCGAAGGCAGTCTGCCCACCTCGGCGGCCGCCATTTTTTGTCTGGTATGCCTCCGTTCTACTTGATTTGAGCGTGGTCTACCAGCACATCGTCTTACCTGATGAGTTGACCGTCACGTTGCCGTCGGTGACGGAGAACTGGAAAGATTTTGTTGAGAATGATAGTTGGCTGGTGAGGTGGGGAGAACGCCGGACAACTGATCGACGTCAGATGGTGCACGAATTTGTCGAATCGATCGTTGCGCCTTCTCCTGAGGATCGACCGCCGTTTTATTTCCTGCATACCCTGTTGCCGCACGAGCCGTGGGTTTATCTCCCGTCGGGCAAGCAGTTCACTACTGACGGAAGCCCGGTGGGGCTGTCCCCTGGGACGAGCCGTTGGTCGGATGATTTCGTTGCAGTGGCTCGCAATTATCAGCGTCATCTTCTCCAGGTTCGATTCGCTGATACGTTACTTGGTCAGGTGCTTGACCGGATGCGAACGGTTGGTCTCTATGACGACGCGTTGTTGGTTGTTACAGCCGACCACGGTGTGACTTTTCGGCCAGGATTTCCGTTTCGGAGACCTCGCGCTGAATCGTTTGTCGATCTTGTTTCGGTGCCTTTGTTTATCAAGCTGCCGAACCAGCAGACGGGAACGATTTTCGCGTCGAACGTGGAAACGATCGACATTGTACCAACCCTTGCGGCAGGACTCGGCATTCGGCTGCCCTGGGAAGCTGATGGTGTCGATGCGTTTGATGGTAGCGTCGACGCGCGAGCAGACAAGAGCTTATTTTTCGATGATCCACTTCAACGGATGACTGGCCCAGGAGACCTTCGCGCGGCGATTCACGAAGTCGTTACCAGAAAATACGAGTGGCTCGGAGACCCCGACGGATTCCATGGTCCGAAGGTCGGGCGTCATCAGGAACTTCTCGGCCGCCGCGTTGACGAATTTGAGGTTGTGGTGTCAGAGGATGTTCAGGTTATGGTCGATCTTCCGGCAAGCTTTGCTGACGTCGATCGGGAAAGTGACTTTATACCGAGTCATGTGAGTGGTGTCGTTAGGCCTCCGGATGGTGCGATAGAAATACGATCACCTGCACTCATCGGTGTGGCGGTCAACGGGGTTCTTGCGGGAGTTACGCGGCCATACGATTTTCCGGTCAAGGGACGCCAGTATGCATGGGAGGTAATCATCGACCCCGAGTTAGTGACCGATGGGTCCAATACATTGGAAGTCTTTAGCATTGAGGAGACTGCGACAGCCGCGGTCGTTTTGGCACGCGCGTACAGATCCGAGAAGGGCGAAGTGGAGGCCAACTTGGTTCAGGAGGGCGCGGAGGCACTCTGGAATGTCAAGGCCTCGGGGTTCCATAGGACAGAGTGGCTAAGAGATCAACTTTTCCGCTGGACCGAGGAGCAAGCTAGTCTCGTGGTTCCAGTCGATCAAGATACGCCGCCGTCCAGGCTTTCAATGGAGGTGCTCATGACTGGACCAATCACCAAGAAGGTCCAGATGTTTATCGACGACTGTACGTTGTTCGAAGGTCAGATCCGCGGGCGCCGACATTTAACATTTCCCTTGTCTGGCTGTTCACTCGGTTCTGAAATGGTTGAGATCAGACTGCAAACTGAAACTCACCAGCCAAGCAGCAATGACACTCGAGAACTTGGGCTCGCTGTGCACGCGATCGAGCTCCACTATGAGGAACCCTGACAACCTCCCACTAGGATAAGCGGTGCTTCTTACTTCAGGTGCCAGAGCAGGAGAATCGAACTGGGGGTCAGGTACGCTAGAAGAAAACAGGCGTTTTTATTGTGTAAACTTGATTCAACTTGATTAGGATTTTGTTCATGGGCTAAAGGATGAGCAAAATTTGCCAAAATTTTTGAGTGATTAAAACGGCAATCGAGATATCGTAGTAGCGCGTGCGATAGGAGGCAGCAATGACGAAAAGCCAATTCCGTGAG
>CAZUZW010000145.1:0-2215 GCA_964624855.1 uncultured Vicinamibacteraceae bacterium | reverse complement strand
CGAGATGGCGCGCCTCATCATGGTACGCGAGAGACGCAGGATCCGTCATCCCAGGACGAACGGTGAGTAACATTTCATAATCATGCCGCCGCAACTCGACGTACCGCCGCAACTCTGGACGAGGACCAACCAGCGACATATCCCCTTTCAGAACATTCACTAGTTGTGGCAGTTCATCAATCTTCAACTTACGCAACCAACGACCAACTCGTGTAACCCGTTCGGTGTTCACAGCCGCAAGAACCGGCTTTGTGTTCGTCATCTCTGAAGTCATGGTTCTAAACTTAATAATGCGAAAGGGGTTGAGTCCGCGACCCATACGTTCCTGTCGGAAAAAAATTTCCCCATCAGAATCAAGTTTGATCACTACAGCCATAATGACAAATACTGGTGCGAGACCGACCAGGCCCACCATCGAAATGACAATGTCAAGAGCACGTTTTCTCATGATGAAGGTCTGCTGCTTTTACCGAATCTTACGAATGGTAGCGAGATAATGCGTGCGTAAGAAAGGAAATATTTCCAGAAAGGCACAGAGCGCAACTGACCACGGCGCGAAGAATCTCGCCAGCGGAGGCGCAAGAGTAATCTGCTCTACACAAATCTCATATCCTGAAAACAGTTGCCTCAATTCGCCGCGCCCCACTCGACGAACATGGGGGTTCTTGGGATTATTGACGTAAAAATCGTACCAAAGGATCACGCCATCAACAGACACGACTCTTTTCATTTCACTCGCCACGCGCCGCCTCATATCCGAATCCAATAAGGACGTGAAGACCGTCGATTGCAACACAATATCAAAGCTATTGTCTGGATACGGTAATGATGCTCCATTCCCGCAATCAACCGTCAGCGTGACCGGCACACGCTTTCTCGCTTCAACTACACGGTCTTGGTCAATATCGATTCCCGTAATATTTTTTGGATCTGCCCCCCACTTTACGAAGTCGGCCAGCCAAAACCCGTCTCCACAACCTACCTCCAAAATCTTGCATACATTCAGATTGGTCATGCCTACACGGCGAAATACTCGAAGTACACCCTGTTCACGCTTTTGAAGCGTATACGCATGCGCTGTGTCGAAATGGGAGTACCGATCAGCCACAACTTATCTATCGTGTTAGCGCCGTCATGCGTGGGGGCACATAGTCTGACAATCCAATGCACCATCGGACAAGTGCGTATCCAAATCCAACGCCATAGCCGAAGTGCATCGCGGCAAACGCCCCAGCCAATCGAACAAGTTTGCTAAATGGTTGACCGCGCCCAACGGATAGCACAGCGATGCCCATCGTAATGCTATAAACCACGAGCGGTGCCGCCAGTACACGAGTCATGGCTACTGGTCCCATGCTCCAACTGGCCATGCTCGCTACAACAGTAATTACAAGCAACAATGGCGCAAACATTCTCAAGGAGACTGGCCGGCGGTGTTTTCGTACAACTTTGAGTTTCCAGTACCCATACTGCAGGTACTGTCGGAACAATGTGCTCCATTGCGCTCGCACCCAATACTTATAGCGAACAACCGGCGATACATAGGTCACACCACCCTGTGCCGCAATCCTTAGATTTAAATCATCATCTTCATTTCGCACAAATTCTTCATCAAACAACCCTAGTTGCTCTAGGGTCGAACGCCAGAATACCGGCGTGGCGGCCGCTTCTGCATAACCTTCATAATCAGCAAACCGATGTTTCGCATTTCCGACACCAAATGGATGTGCCATCGCCATCGCAACCGCCCGTCCCATTGCCCCTTCACCAACATGCACAATCGGACCCCCAACACACCAGGCTTCAGGGTGGTCCTGTAACAATTCCACGCTCTGCTAAATAAAGTCATCCATGACGACGGAGTGCGCATCAACTCGGATGATTACTTGTGCTGTTGTTGAACTTATCGCACAGTTAAGCCCGGCTGCCGCTGATTGTTTAATATTCTGTACGACACGAATGCGTTCATTACTCGTACAGTAGTGTTCAACGATGTTGAGAGTTCCGTCCGTGCTATCGCCATCAGCGATCACAATCTCGACCAACGACGCTGGGTACGTTTGTGTGATCAGCGCGTCAAGGCACGCGCCGATAAATCCCTTTTCGTCACGACACGGAATGATCCCCGCCACCGTTGGACATGCCATTGATCGGATTACTCACCTACTCGGGAAATACCCCACGACCCCCCCACCCCGATCCGAGCCAACCCGAC
>CAZUZW010000144.1:0-2368 GCA_964624855.1 uncultured Vicinamibacteraceae bacterium | reverse complement strand
AGTCAATATTCGGCAGGTCTGCCATCTCAATCCTCTCTGTTAAATGAATAACTGCACAATGTATTTCTGGAGTATTTATCCCTTTGTTCCACAGTAGTCTCTGTTTACCACTAACGCAACACCAGTTGTGGTGGCACCACGGCAGAAGAACCAATGATCCCACATTAGAGATTCGGAGGCTCTTGTCAGAGCCTGCAGCTGAAACTTCAACGAATCAGCGAACCGGGTGTGTCTCTTTGACCCGCTCGCCGCTCACCCGGTTGAAGTCTGAATGCCGTTGAGTAACGTCTCAGTGATGATTTCGTATCGCCAACCCTGAAACATTGTCGGAATATTGCCTTGGTTTTTCATCACGCTGATTAAGAGTTCCTCGAGCGCCCGACGATTGGCGAGTAGCTCTGGAGGTAAGTTATGCGCATCGGCCACGCTTCGGGCAATCCCTTTCCAACGTTTAATCTGGTCTGCGTAAGATCGAAGGTTAATGGGATTGTCGGTGTGAGTGGGCGTTTCTGTTCGCGCTGACCCAATACATGTCAGGAGCGCCTGCCCGTACCGGGTCCTCGTGCGTTCTGACAACCCATCGATGTTGCTCAATGCCGAAGCGTCGAGCACAAGATCCGATGCCAGCTTGAGTAAGACCTCGTCACGTAACAGATGTCGGCGGGGAATGTTACGAACCATTGCCTCAGTCTCTCGCCATTGACACAACGCACGAAGCACAGCGCGTTCTGTGGATCGTAATGCCTCACGTCCACGAATTCGTAAATAGGCGGCTTCCGGTAGCTTGTCGACTGCACGCGCACGACGCCGGTGTTCAAATTCTTCTTTCAACCAGGCAGACCGACCAAGCGTCGCTATTTCCCGCGAAAGCCTCTCGTGCATGGGCAAGAGATACATTACGTCTAATGCGGCGTACCGCAGTTGCGACGGTGACAACGGACGTTTCAGCCAGTCGGAACGGGTTTCGTCTTTGTCTAGAACCACATCCAGTAGAACTTCCACCAAATTCCGATACCCAAGCGAAAACCCGTATCCCGCAAATGCGCCGGCAAGCTGTGTATCAAAGACATTGCACACCTTAACGCCCGTGAGAAGTTCCAGAACCTCTAGATCCTCGTCGCAAGCATGCGTCAGTTTGACGATCGATGGATCGAGTAAGACACCTTTCAGCGGACCAAAATCCGAGATCCCGAGAGGGTCAATCATTACTACACCATGGTTATCCGCTACTTGGATCAGCCCTGGGCACGGATAGTAGGTTCGTTCGCGAACGAATTCGGTATCAACACCGATAATCCCGCCGACCGACCACCGTTCGCAGGTAGCGGTTAATGCCACATCATCGGTAATCAGCGACCAGAGGTCTTGAGATCTAGAATCTGTAGAGACCATGAGTCCAAGAATAACGTTTAAGTTGTGACCGTCTTGCTGAGAACAGCTATCCGAACACATTGAACTTCATGTGGGCCAGCAGTAGAATCGGCGTCTTCTCTCACAGTTTTGGGTACACCACAATGAAGAAGTCTCGGATTGCCTTCGTCTTGTTTGTTTCCGCGCTCTGCGCGATTGGTGACCGTGGCAACAGTTCCAGCAACAGCATCATTTATGGCGCCCAGTCCGAAGAAAGCATGCCGGCAACCGCCTCCGAATATGCCAAACTCGTCCGGCCTGAACTCGGAGTAGTGCCCACAATCGACTGTGGGGATGGCATACGTGTCCCGATTCACGTCAATGGCATTGAAGTATTTGAGGACCAAGACCGCGGTCAGTGCGACAATCCCGACTTTAAAGGGTCATGCCGTGTCGGTTCACGCGTTGGACGACTTGAGGGTACGAACGCAGATGGCACCGCTCGCCCAGAGGTGGTGTGGGCCTACCTCTGCCGTTCTCAAGGCGCTGAAGCGTTGGCGCAAGGGGTGGCGTCAGTACAAATGATTGGTCACAACATTCAAACAGGTGCCACCGCGTTCTTCGAAGCTCCGGACGCAGACCCCACAAACACAAATGACCAGACGGTTTACCTCAGGTTCGACGAAAACGGCCTCCTAGACGGCGAGTTACCCGGGCCAGAAGATCCTGATTTTGATGTCGCGTTCATCACACCTCCGATAGAGTGCTCGCAGTGCCATCAGGCTGACCCGTTCATACATGACCCGTGGATCGATGGCGCAAGACTCCCGGAGGACCCCAATCAACCGGTGATCCCTCAAGTCGCGAGACCGAATTCGCCCTACTTCATCGTGGGTGGCCCTGACTGGGACCGAAGAACTGTGCACATCGAGGGCAATGGGTGTGTCCTGTGTCATCGAGCGCCAGACCCTGAGCGGTTCCTTGGCATCGCTGGTCACGACGTCAACACCTTTATGCC
>CAZUZW010000143.1:0-2407 GCA_964624855.1 uncultured Vicinamibacteraceae bacterium | reverse complement strand
ACATTGGCAACATCCTTGCCTTCGAAACAGATTTTGCTGATGCCGCTGTGGTTCGGCTCGAGCAGAATTATCGTTCAACTCAAGTGATCTTGGATGCCGCTTCGGGCGTGATCAGCCGAAACCAGGGGCGTCAGGACAAGCGCCTCTGGACTGACCGGTCTGGAGGAACCCCCGTGATATGCCATCGTGCCCACGATGAGATCGAGGAAGCGGATTTTATTGTGTCAGCGGTGCGACAGGGCCTCGACGGAGAACATGACCAAGCTGCAGTCCTCTATCGCACCAACGCCCAGTCGCGCGCCATTGAGGACGCCCTGACACGTGAAGGGGTGACATATCGCATCGTGGGCAATGTTCGGTTCTATCAACGAAAAGAAGTCAAAGACGCATTAGCGTACCTCAAACTTCTACTCAATCCTGATGACGACGTCAGCTTCCGCAGAGTCATCAACGTACCGGCCCGAGGGGTTGGTAAGGGCGTGATGGAAAAACTTGAAAAGGTTGATCCGATTCCGTCGTCATCCAGTGCACCCCTGTTTTCAGGGTCGTCTGACCCGGATCCGCCACGAAGAACACTGTGGTCACGCCTACAACGCACTGTGAACGAAAAACTGGTTCCCACGCGAGCGCTGACAGTCTTGACTGATTTTCAAAACCTAATCCAAAGCTTAACCGCAATAGCCAAGACCGAGTCACCGTCGATGACGCTTGCGAAGACGTTAGACCAAAGCGGATACATCGCGGTGCTCAGAGAGACCGGTACTGACGAAGCCGAAAACCGCCTGGGAAACCTCCAAGAGCTCGTCTCAGCCGCCCGAGACTACGAACTTCGGGAACCGGACGCGAGCCTGAGTGGTTTTGTCGACCGCTTATCCCTTCTTTCCGACACTGACGAAGAACAGGGTTCGCGGGATGCACAAGTCTGGCTCATGACCCTCCATGCGGCAAAAGGTCTTGAGTTTCCACTAGTGGTCATGTCGGGACTGGAGGAAGGGTTATTTCCCCACGCCCGTTCCGCCGATGACGACGAAGAACTCGAAGAAGAAAGACGTCTGTGCTACGTCGGCATGACCCGTGCGCAATCCCAACTCGTCCTCACCAGCGCTAGTCGCCGGCGCGTCTTTGGTGAGTATCAGGCGACCGAGCCCTCGAGATTCCTTTACGAATTGCCAATGAACCTCGTTCAACAAGTCGAGCCCACTTCTCCACCAATACAGGCGCCGGCGACTGGGTCCAGAAGGTCTTACACTCAACATAGCCGCCATCGCCAAACCAGCAACCGGCAGGACGAGGCGTATATCTCATTCGATGACGCCGCGGAAGACCAATCCTCCACGCATGTCCGTCAAGGAATGCGAGTCCGTCATCCAACATTTGGCATCGGGACTATCGAATCCATCGAACCGTTACAGGGTGACGTTAAACTCATAGTGCGGTTTGCGACAGTTGGTCCCAAGAAACTACTCGGCCGATATGCCAAGTTGGAGCCAGCTTGATGGTCCGATAGAATTTCTGGTAAATATGACCGAAGGCCGTTCAGTAAACCTCCGACGCGCAACCGCCTTCGCTATTCTGTTCATCTTCTGGTTGGCTTTCTCTGGCCATTTCGACAGCCTGCATCTTGGCCTCGGCATCGTTTGCTGTCTTTTCGTTGCCTCGTTGTCTTATGACCTACTGATTCCAACCGCGCCGTCTTCATTATGGTTCGTTCGAATCTGGCGACTCTGTCTCTATACTCCGTGGCTCTTGTATGAAATTGTCCTCGCAAATTTTCATGTTGTGTATCTTGTGTTTCGGCCAGGACAGATTCGCCCGCAGGTTGTTCGATTTCATACGAGACTGACGAGCGACCTGGCTCGCGTGGCGTTGGGCAACTCAATTACGTTGACACCAGGAACAATCACATTGGACATTCAAGAAACGGGAGAGTTTCACGTGCATGCCTTAAGCGACAAGGCCGCACAATCAGTGATAGCAGGTGATATGGAACGCCGGATCGGACAAGCGGTTCTTGAGCCCAGCGAAGAACTAGCAAACAACTAGTCGACCTTACGTTATGCCCTACACATTCTTGCTGGTCACGTCCTTGACGATTTTGCTCGCTGTTTTACTCTCCCTCTATCGGGTCGTCGCAGGACCGAGCATCATCGACCGTATCATCGGCGTGAACGTGGTCGGCACGAAAACCATTGCTGTGATCGTTTTAACTGGTTATCTCTTCGACCGCGTTGAGTTTTTCATCGACATAGCCTTTCTGTATGCGCTGATCAACTTCATTGGGACACTGGCTTTTTCACGATACTTTGAACAAATAGGAGTTGAAAATTCATGACAGGCGCGATGACGATTCTCGCTCAGTTTTTGGTCAGCGCCGGGATCTTCTTTCTATTTATGGGTGGTGTTGCAC
>CAZUZW010000142.1:0-2439 GCA_964624855.1 uncultured Vicinamibacteraceae bacterium | reverse complement strand
TTCTCCGCCAGGTAAGCCAGTCTTCATCGGCTGGGTTCTCCAGCATGGCGTCAGTTACCGGCACAAATGAGTCGGGTTCCTGCATGTACAGAGTTTCTGAGAACGTCAGTAGGCAGACCACTGCACTCGTGGCGACGGTGGTTTGAAGGAAGTAATGTCGGCTACGGTTCATACAGAGGCTCCCTTGATGTCCGGACTACGCTAATGAAACAGCAATCGTTGCTCTTATTTCAACTACATCGTGAGATAGAGACTGGGTATCACCTTGAGCCGTTGAAGTATTCGTTCGGTAAAGCAAACACAAATAGCGTATTTCCGGCACGTGGTTGGATCTCTGGTCTTCGGCGGCCAGCTAGTGAGGCGCTGACTTGTTAGCGTTTATCTTACGTGACAGTTGTTGTCCTGAGGGGGATTAGTGCTATCGTGCGATGCCGTCGTATCAGCGGAGGTTCATTCAGTTCTGGTTCCTAATCCGAGCGCTCTCAGTCGACGGGGTTAATTCGAAACTTCGGTCGTGGTCTTGGTTCTTCAGTGAGGTGCTGTATCGGTGTGTCGGAAACCTTTTAATTGAGCATTGGTTAGGAGTAACAAATGTTTCGAGTAGTAGGAATGTGTATGTGTGTCACGGTGGGCTTGGCGGGTGTGTTGGGATGTGCCACAGAAAATGTCCAATCGGTTGAGGCGCAAGAAGCTAATGCTCCAGCATCACCACCGACTGACTTGTATGCGGGGTCTCCGTACCTGCGAGAGTTGCGAAACTCACTTGTGTACGGTGAAATCTGGGAACGGTCGCAACTGTCGAAACGTGACCGCAGTCTCATTACGATCGCGGTGTTGCAGGCGTTGGCTCGTGAGGAATTGGCGATTCATATTCCACGCGGTCTTGAGAACGGACTGAGTCCGGAAGAAATTTCTGAAATTATTTTGCACGTGACGTTTTATGCGGGCTGGCCTACCGGGGTGCAGGCATCTCTGACGGCAGCGGAAGCTTTTGGAGATCGCGGCCTCTCGCTTGGTGATTTGCCTCGTGCGCCTGCAGGTTCAGACGCGTCGACACCGGGGTCGTTGAGTGACGCCTATGCGGCGGTACCGCGTCTTGGCGAACTTCGCAATAGTTTGCTGTACGGCGATATCTGGGAGCGGCCACTTCTGTCGAAGCGTGACCGGAGTCTTGTGACAGTGGCGGTGAACCAAGCCTTGTATGCGACGAATGAACTGCGGCTCCATATTGACCGGGCGCTCGACCAAAACGGTGTGACGCCACAAGAGATTTCTGAGGTGATTTTGCACGTGACGTTTTATGCTGGCTGGCCTGCGGCGGTCAATGCTGGCCGACTGGCGACGGCGGCGTTTGAAGCGCGTGATGTCGATCTGTCAGAACTTGAGTAAGTGCTATGGGGAGTCAAGCCATTGCCCGGCTTGCATGACGCGTTCAACGGCATCCATATACTGAATGTCCGTTCGTGGGTCTCCTCGGAGAAGTAAGAGGTCGGCTTTGGCGCCAGTTTTAAGACTCCGGAACGGTGGAATCGATTCATTGAGAGGGTGCCCGGCGATAAGTACGTGGCCGCGCCCATCAACGATCGTGCCACCTTTAGGGACTGGGGTGTCGGCACGAGTGCCGATGGTTTCAATGACGGTTCCGCGGACAACGACGACGGTATCGTTAATCGAGTCAGCTCCGGAGCTAGTTATTACTGTTGCGCCGAGGATGGTGATCGGTGGAGGGGCAGTAAAGGGGCGATCAGAGGGTGGATCCCCGCTGCTATTGCAGGCGGATAGAGCGAGAATTGCAGCGATGGAGTATCGATAGAGCGCAGGATGCATTCCTTGACGTTCTCATGTTTTGGGAGACAATGACAATTATTGCTGTGTGTACTGAGCGATGACTGTGATCAGAACTAGCATGTTGGTTGTTATGGGTCTAGCTGTTTTGTGCGGCCGTGCAGCCGGTCAGGACGGTACGACGAATGGTGAGTGGCGTTCGTATGCAGGCGATGTGTGGGGGACGAAGTATGCCGCACTCGACCAAATCACCAGCGAAAACTTTTCTGATTTAGAGGTTGCGTGGCGGTGGCAGACCGCTGATGCATTGTTACCCTATTCGTCGGGCGACGGTGTTATGTGGCTTGACGCAAACACCGTCTTTGACCGTTTAGAGCAGAATGATCCTGGTCTCTGGGTAACACGACCAGGCATTGGACGATTGTCTGCAACACCACTCATGGTTGATGGTGTCCTGTATCTCAGTACACCGTTGTACCAGGCTGCGGCAATAGATGCACGCAGTGGGGAAACCTTATGGGTTTATAACCCCCGGGTCTATGAACAAGGCAGTCCGCCTTTGCCGAGTCCGTGGAATCATCGCGGCGTGGCGTATTGGGAGGGGGATGGACTAGCGCGGAACAACTGGGGAACCGGGGATGGATACCACACAGC
>CAZUZW010000141.1:0-2442 GCA_964624855.1 uncultured Vicinamibacteraceae bacterium | reverse complement strand
CGCGCATCACGCCTCTTCGGCGACTGGCCACATGTAGAGGTCCTCTCCCTACCCTTTTAGGAGATGGGCACACACATTAGATCAGCAGCGACAGTCACGCTTCCTGGGTAGTATTCCTGGAGACTAGCAATGCTACGCTCGCGGTCTGACCCACTGTGGCTACGATAGCGAGGGTCCGAGGGTTCGGACTGTGATAGATGGCTCAGCAGCACCGATTTTACGTTCGCCGCAGATGCCATCCGACCCCAAGCACTGGGCGTGGCGTGGAGAGCGGACGTTCCTCCAACCACATTTTCCGAAGCCGCAAAGTGCACAACTAAGACGTCGACGCCCTCCACAAGTTCGACAAAGGCTCGACTGGTCGCCAACTGGTCACTACTAAAGCCGATACTTGCATCGCCGATATCGACGCGATAACCGACGGTCGGAACATCGCCATGCGGAACACCCACACCTCGAATCGTAACGCGATCATTGGAAAACACATCAACCGCCTGTGTCGCAGACACGTCGACACTTACGGTCTCAAATTCGATTCGAGAACTGACCACACGAAATACGGCATCTTGACCTGTGAAGAGACCGGATATGAACTCCTCCACAGAGGGATACCGGTTACTTCCGGAAGGACCCGCAATTCGAATCAGTGCCCGCTGGGGCCACAACAACGCTGGTACCTCTGAGGAATGGTCAGGATGAAAATGACTCAGAGCCAGAAGCTCTAAGTCTTCCACTCGCCCACCGGCTTCTCGGAAACGTGCAAACGTCCCACCTCCAGCATCCACCATGATTCGACCGACCCCATCAATCCATACGAGGTATCCCGCCGAAGCCCGACCGGTACCGCCAAACGGTCCGCCTGAACCAAGAACCTGTAACGACACCAGAGATTCATCGCAAACAGCCGACACGCGGTCGCCGCCTGTAAGTAGTAGCAGAACAACAACAAACACTGTTACTGACTTAACCTTTATCGAACACTCAATAATCATTCTCAGACATGCAATGGAACATCGCCAGACGTAATGGCCAAGGTAATCAATACACAAAAGCACAGCACCTCATTCAAGTTGTACTACCTTGCTCCCCCACCACCCGTCGTGGTGTCCAATGAAAACGGATCAGGCCCACGCCCTGCGGCAAATTCCTGTTCACGCACCCGCGCACCGATGAACATAGCTGCCATGCCGTAGTTCCCTTCGTGGCATCTGGGCTCATAGTAGATTCGATTAGCCTCGTCGTTCTGCCGCTTCAATTCTTGCCGAACAGTCCACGGCGCCGTCCACCTAGTCGAATCTTCTACCGTCACCTCGTATTCGAGGGTGTCCGCATCAATACGTCTATAGCGTTCGACAAGCCTCAGATTGACACCGGATCCGCGATACGGAAACTTAGGTGAAAAATTTGTCGTTTCGATAACCAACGTGTCGCCTTCCCAATAGCCACGTGAGTCGCCATGGCGCAAGCGAATCTGGGCGGGCGGATGACTGCCACTGAGGTTAACCACACGCTGGTACCCTTGGCCCTGCCCGGTGTCATAAGCCAACGCAATCGAATCTTCACCCTGCACAATGCGACGGAACCCGTTAAAGTCTGGCGTTTTCCCAAGCATGCAGCGATCGCCCAAGCTCTGGTCTTCGGGACCATCATGGCGGTTCATGCGGTTGGTGTTATAGAACGGCGGGACATCAAAACGGCGTGATGATATTGGTCCATACTCACCGCCCTCACACGCTCGTGCCTGTTGCTCACAAGTCGGCGTATTCTGCATCCGTGCCACCCGCCATTCGCGCTGAATTTCGTCATCCTGCTTCGCCTCAGTCGTCAGGGCAGGAATTCTTCCGTTCGGCGGATCTACAACGAGCGAGGTCCGTGGTCCCGTGGGTTTCACCGAGGTCCAGACTTCGCCATACGCGCCGGATACATCTTGTGGACTTCCGCGAGGACCACGCCGATCGCGTCCCGAGTTTCCCGATCGGATCTGATCCTGTTCGGCCCGTTCTTCGGGTGTCGTAAATTCTCGATCACCAAATTCTGTTGATCGCTCAAAGGGCGTGGTGTACACATCAAGCCAGATTCCTTCTAAACTTGGATTTCCCCACGCATCTGCGGCGGGAACCTGACCACTCGCTGGAGTCATGTCGAATTGAAGCACGGCCAAAACAACAGCCACTATCGCAATCACGCTAAGCACTTCACGCCGCCAATCCTTCATGCCGCTACCTCCTGAGATTAGGCAATTTCACCGACAACACTGCGCACGCTTCATCGACTTCACCATCAACACCGGCGAGAGTACTTCGCCGGACACCAAAACTGATATTGCTCCGACGTGTTCGTAACCATTGATGCACAGGTTCGTTAACATGATTGAAATCAATATATTGAATGACTACTCACCTCAAGCTACGCTAGACGCGACCCATCATGTTATCGCCCAAC
>CAZUZW010000140.1:0-2471 GCA_964624855.1 uncultured Vicinamibacteraceae bacterium | reverse complement strand
CTACCCCGGATACCGCCGACCCAGATCTCGTCGCCCACATCAAGCGCAACAGTCCCCAGTTGAAAAAAGTCATTACCCTTGTAGTCGACCAGTTGTCGCACGTTAAACGTCTCTGGATTCACTTTCGCAACGCGCGCAACGGACAGTTCACATGGACTCCCGTCATCACATCGCGTGATATGCCCAGCGACAACAACGTCTCCATCATTTCCCCACCGAAGGTTGTCAACGTTGAATCCGACGGGAATGACATCCGTCTGCACCGGGGTCCTTCCTCGTGACACACGGACCAGCGCCTGGTCACTCCAACCGCCCACATACAACCATTGACCGTCTGGTGACGAAACCAGACCATTCGGTCCAGGCATCTGGCTTCCTGGGACTTCCGTCCATCCACTATCCGGGTGCCATTCCCACAATTCACCACCAGCCCTATCGAAATTCGTCGCTACTAGCGAACCGCCTGGCACCGCACTAATCGAGTTGATCCGTTGTGTGCCTTCCGGCGAGATAATGCACCCCACCCATCGAAGCGACGGCGTAGTCCCTTGAACAGTCAGGTCAAAGACCTCAATCGCTTCCCGGTCACCATGACCAACCACGTATAACGTGTGCACGTCACTCTGACCTTCTCGAAGCGTCAGGCCGTGCGGTTGGAATCGACTCGTCGGGCCCGGGCAGGCCCCGTAGAGTGACGTGTCATGCCGCGGCGCTAACGCATTCTCAGGAAACACCACGCGCGCACTGGAATCACGCGCATCGACCATATAAATAGGCCCTTCGACATCCGATACTCGACCAGACGCGACGACCCACGGTGTCTGAGGTATCTGGTACAAATCCTCAGGGTTCGTCAGTCCACACACGAACGACACATCGCCGTCTGGCTCGCAGGGCACAGCGTCCGGATACGCCGATTGGGCGCTCGGAATGGCACAGAACACCGCAACCAGCAAGCCGGCAGCACACAGAAACGCATAGGGTCTGGTCATCATCGGTCTAGCCTACCGCGGCATGACAGACGGTTCAATGAAAGTTCGTCACCCGCAGGGTGCACGTGCACTGCTACAGCCGGACCTCGGACACGACCACGAACGGCCCGAGTTTGCTCATTTTTCCTAGAAAATAGGTATCCCCAGTTGTCAGGTCTTCACTATTGAGAAAGCGATTGAGCGCCTGGTCGCAGTCGTCCCCAAATGACAGACTGAACCCCAACTCTTCCCCGGTGTATTTCCCCGCCTTGTTCATAACCTCCTTACTCTGCTTCATTCGAGCCAGCATCTTCTCGAGGTCATAAAAATCCGCCACCAACACACTGCCAGATGGCGCATGGGCACGGATGCCTCGTAACATCTTCCGGACATCGTCTTCGGACAGATATAGCGTCACGCCCTCCCAGAGAAACAGTGTGCGCTTACCGATGTCATAGCCGTTTGCACAAAGTTTGCTAAACACCTCGTCTTGACGAAAATCTACTTCGACAAACGTGACATGAGACGTATTAATTCCAGCGTGTTTAAGATTCGCCCTTTTGTGCTGTTGCACCGCGGGCTGGTCCACTTCGAAACACGACAGGCCTTCTCGTTTCAACTCAGCGTAGCACCGCACATCGTACCCGGCTCCCAACACGACCACTTGTTCGACATGAGTGACGGCCGATCGAATCATGCGATCGATATACAGTGTCCGGGCTATCAAAAAATTTGCAAGACCCTCAGACCCGACTGCCGGTACGGTCGGATACACAAATAAGTCGCCACAGATTTTGTACTTGACCCACAGTGGAAAGAGGACCAGCCACAGGCCGACGGGCGATGCATTCGGCAACACATTCGTTAACCGAACCGAGTCCGGATCCGATCGGATTCCGAACCGGTCCATGGTCCACCGAGCCTGGATCACCTTAATCGCCGTGTTGGACAGACCGAGACGCTTACTGACCACCATCTGCCGATAGGCCCCAAGCAACACACCCACGATGAGCAGCGGTAAGCACAGCAATTGCAGGACGACGTAGACGACGAGCGAGAATACCTTCATGTCGGAATTAAATACGAGTTTCCATCATTCGGTGGTTCAATTCCCGCTCTAAATCAAAAAGGCGGCCACCTGGACCGCCTTTTTGATCACCGGTGTTACAAACGTATCACCGGCAGTTTTAAATAGCTGAGACTCTGACTACTTCCACTCCCAAAGGTTCCATGTTCCATTCCCGTCGGCATCAACATCCCACTCGTGTACCAGGCACATCCCATTCAAGCGGGATAACGTTGGCACTGCGGTCTTAAAGAACGCCGACCCTCTGAAACTTGCGCCGCCGTCCTCAGTCAGTCGCCCGGCGCCATTTGCGATGACTGTCACGGGACCGTCTTTGCTCATCAACACCCCCTGATTGGGACATTCGCCATAGAGCGTGCCGTCGGCATCCATTTCAGACCAATACGTCGTCATGGCAGTAACTTCGACACCCA
>CAZUZW010000139.1:0-2495 GCA_964624855.1 uncultured Vicinamibacteraceae bacterium | reverse complement strand
ACCGCCTGGTCAAACTCGATCCACGCACGAACGAACAGCGAGAGTGGCTCTACCCCGACCCGCGCAACGGCAACCACGAAATCTTGATCGATCCGTCTGGCATGATCTGGCTGCCGGAGCATCGTGGTCGACAAAACACCACCGAGAAGCGGCTTCTCGGATTTAATTCGAAGACCGAGGAGTGGACCCAGCAGATCTCGATGGATCCGGACAATGTGGTCCGCAATCCGACCAAGTTCCTGCAGTCGCTGGCGATGGACTCGAAGGGAAACATCTACGTTGGCTGGATCATGGGTGGTGCGCTTAGTAAGTGGGACCGGGCAACCGGTGAGGTGTCCGGATTCCGAATTCCGCCCCCGCACGCGATCCCTTACGGCGTGGTCGCTGACAAGAACGACAACATCTGGATTGCTCTCTGGAGCGGTGGAAAGATTGTCAAGTTCGACACATCGAACAATTCTTGGACTGAGTACACGACGACCACCTATCCGGCGCATACGCGGCGGCTCAATGTCGACAAGGACAACAATATCTGGTGGGGGATCTACTCGGCCGGTAAGCGGGACGGCAAGCTTGTGAAACTCGACCAGGAGACCGGCAAGATGACCGAGTGGACAATCCCGCAGCAGAACGCCGAGCCGTATGACGTCGCGCCAGATCCCGAAGGAAACATCTGGGCGCCAGATGTTGGCCAGCGGACCGACGGTGAGTACGGCGCCACGCTTTGGCGGTTCAATCCGAAGACCGAGGAGTTCACGTTCTACCCGAAACCCCAGCGCCATGCGGACTCTCCGAAGATTCAAGTGACGCGCGATGGTGCCGTCTGGTACTCGCCCCGTGGAAGTCGAGAAGCCCCAGCGTTTGGAGTGCTCTACCCAGACATGGATAAGATCGACGACCTCGGCGCCTATTACGAGTACGGGCCCCCAGGGTATCCGTTTGAAGTTCCGTCGGTTGCGATGCCAACGAACGAAGAGTAACTAAGGCTTCGAAGTCGCTGATGGGGTCGACGAGAGCGTCACGCTCTCGTCGGCTCCCGCGATGATCCTGCTATGCGGCACGGGACTGGTCGTGCGACGGGTGATTGTTCCAGCGCAGCAGACTGAATGCGAGTGTCGTCTGTCTGTTGATAGTCGTAACAACAAGAGTGACCTCATGAAAAATATTGCTCCACTTTTGCTGCTGCTGTTCATCGGTCACGGTGTGGGTTCGGCTCAGACGATGCAGGAACTGATCGATGACAAAGCGAATGCTGAGCACGTGCTGACCCAGAGCATGGGGTATGACCGACAGAGCTATAGCCCGTTGGATCAGATTAATCGAGACACGATAAACAGACTGGTGCCCATCTGGAACGCCAGTCTGATGAATGACTTCGGCGAATTGGCCGCGCCGACTGTTTATAACGGTGTGATGTACGTCATCAATGGGAAGTGGACCTTTGCGATTGACGTTGAAACCGGTCGGCAGGTCTGGCGCACGCCGGTGCAACTTGAATCAGGGGCAACACGCACACCATTTAACAGAGGAGCCGCGACCATCTACGATGGCAAACTGTTTCGCGTTACGGTCGATAACCACATACTCGCGCTTGATATGCAGACTGGCGAAGAACTCTGGAATCAAAAATTTGCCGAAGCGGCGGAGGGCTACTATGCCACGGGCGCACCCATTGTCGCTGATGGCGTCGTGATATCCGGTATGGCCGGTGGCGAATCGACGACGAGAGGGTTTCTTGATGGTTGGGCCCCGGAGACTGGAGAACATTTGTGGCGCCGGTACACCATTCCTGAACCAGGCGAACCTGGGTCTGAAACATGGCCCGTTGATGGCGAAGCGTGGAAGTACGGCGGTGCACCGACTTGGCGGTCTGGGTCCTATGATCCGGAACTGAATCTTGTCTACTGGGGAACCGGGAATGCCGAGCCATACGACCCCAGACCACGAGGCGAATTAGACAGTCTGTATTCATCAAGTGTTCTGGCCATTCGACCACGGACGGGGGAGATTGCCTGTTTTTATCAGTACACCCCCAACGATGTGTATGACGTGGACGGTGCTGATGAACATGTGCTCGCAGATATGGAAATCGATGGACGGTCACGGAAGGTGATGATTCAGGCGAACAAGAACGGGTTTTTGTATGTGCTCGATCGTACCAACTGCGAACTGATTGCGGCGAATCCCTATGTGAAAGTAAATTGGGCGACTCATATCGACCTGGAGACTGGTCGCCCGGTGTTAACGGACCTGTACGATCAGTTTCTGGCTGGCGAAGAGGTACAAATCTGGCCATCGCGCGGTTCGAACGCCGTGCCGATTGCCTTTAATCCGAATACGGGACTTGTGTACACCACTTCATGGCACGTGCCGCGTATTCAAAAGATCGCTCCGACAGAATTTGTTATCGGGAGAGGGTCAACGGGCGTGACAGCCAGAATTCCTCCAGTCGCGCCAGGAGAATTGCTTGGTTATTTTTTGGCAATTGCACCGTT
>CAZUZW010000138.1:0-2504 GCA_964624855.1 uncultured Vicinamibacteraceae bacterium | reverse complement strand
CTTGGAATTCGGCGCCGGGTTTAATGACCGTGGTGATGCCTTCTTCATTCTGAAAATAGATGTGTTCGTTGGCAAAGATTGGTGATGCCGAGTGGTTGCCTCCGACACGTTCTTGCCAATGTAGTTCTCCTGTTAGGGCATTAACGCAGGTTGCAATTCCAAAGTCTGACACGACGTACAGTTTGTTTCCTACGAGGATTGGCGACGGTGTGAGTGGTGCACCGCGGTTCAGACGCCATTCGATGTGTGAGTCGGTGACATCTCCGGAGCCATCTACCCTGACGGCGAGTAGTGATGGCGTTTGAAAGCCTGTTGAGAGGTAGATCATACCGTGTCCAAAGACTGGGCGCGGAACATTCGAAAACCCATTTCGATAGCCGACGCTCCAAAGTTCTTCGCCGGTGAGGGGGTTGTGTGCTGTGGTCCTAAACGCCGCGACACTGACGAGTTGTGCGCTGCTGCCTGTATTGATGAGAAGTGGCGTCGAATAGGCTTGCGAGACTGGCTCGGATCGAGTCGTTCGCCACCGTTCGTCGCCAGTTTTACTATCGATCGCTACCACGTAGGCCGTGTCATAGCCGTCGATACTCAAAATGAGCAGATCCTCATAAATGATGGGCGATCCACCGTTGCCATGTTGCGAGATGTACGGGAAGTGTGTCGACCAGAGGATTGCTCCATCAATCGAAACGGCGGCTGTTCCGTATGCACCGAAATGCACGTAAACACGCTCGTTGTTTGGATCAATCACCGCGGTTGGGGAGGCAAGACTATTTTTTGGGTTTGGCGCGTCAGAATCCTCAACCCGGAACACTTCGCTGTTGGTCAGCTGATTTCCAGTTTTTGTGTCATATGCCAGAAGCCGGAGTGAACTGCCTTCTGAATCTTCGACCGATGTTGTAATCCAAAGTCGCCCATCTGCGATTACGGGTGATGACCAACCGCGACCAGGAACCTCTGATTTCCAGCTAATATTCTCAGTTTCACTCCATTGGATTGGCGGATTGGCGTTGGGAGCGTGTCCTTGCCCGGTAGGGCCTCGAAACTCTCGCCAATCATCTGCTGCCGCTGGGACAGTGGCGGTGATCAGACATAAGGTAAGAAGCAGTTTCCGGAGGTACGTTCTCACGGGGTCATTGTAGCTATACCTGCAAGTCAGCAGGGGCCTCGTTATAATTTTGATGTTTATCTGAACTCTTGTGATGGCATATTGTCTGGCGGGACAATAAGAGTTGACCGGGGTTGATTGCCTGATTACCGTGGAGCCTGTTTTTGGATGAGGGAGTTTTGTTGTGCGAAATAACTTGAGAGTGGCGTTGTTGCCGTTGCTGACCATACTGGTAGCTGCGACCGTCGTCGCTATGGGTCAGCAACCTGAAACGTTATCCATTACTCCTGTTAAAGAGGGGTTGTATTACATCAATGGTGTTGGCGGAAATGTCGGGGTTCGTGTGACGTCGGCGGGTGTCATTTTGATTGACGACAAATTTCAGAGAAATATTGACGAGATAAAGTTGAGGGTCCGTGATGTGACGAGTCAATCAATTCGCTACATCATTAATACCCATCACCATGGCGATCATGCGGGGGGTAATGTTGGTTTTGTTGACGAAGCTGAGATTATTGCGCATGAAAATGCTAGGAAGAATATGGTGAGAGGGGAACAGGAAGGGCAACCACGAATTGTCTACACTGACCAGACGGCTTTGCACTTAGGTGGCGTTGAGGTCAGAGCGCATCATCTTGGGCGTGGTCACACAAATGGAGATTCTGTTGTGTATTTCCCCGATCTCAGGACCATCCATGCGGGTGATCTGTTACACGGAACGGCGCGATTTATTGATTATGCAAACGGTGGGAGTAGCAAGGCGTGGGTCGGTACGCTCGATAGTATGCTCGATCTCGATTTTGATACAGCCATTCCAGGGCATGGCGGTGTGATGACACGTTCAGATGTCGAGGCGTTTCGAGAACAATTTGTGTTGGTTCGAGAGCGCATGCAGGAACTTATTGCGTCTGGAATGGAGAAGGACGAAGCCGCAACGAGAATTGTGACCGATACGTTAAGTTGGACCACGGCAACCGACGGTTTGTTTATGCGGCGGAGCATTCCTGGGTTTTTCGATGAAATTGCTGCGGAAGAGAGTGATGCGCAGTGAGTGCAAACATTTGGAGACGCAACAATAGCCGTGCCCAGCTTATGGTGACGGGGTGCTGTGCTGCATTAACGGTTTTCTGCGTTTCTGCAGTCGTAAATGCGCAGACAACGGAATGGCGTTCCTATGGAGCGGATGTCGAAGGGACTAAGTATTCTCCGTTGGAACAAATTAATGCTGAAAACTTTCGTGACCTTGAGATTGTCTGGCGTCAGTCGGTTCTTCCTGATGTGGTGCGAGGTGATCGAGATGTGCGTGCGTCGGTTGCGGCTCAGAACACGCCGTTAATGGTTGATGGACGGCTGTACATCAGTACGGGTCTTGGGACAGTTGCAGCGCTTGATGCAA
>CAZUZW010000137.1:0-2542 GCA_964624855.1 uncultured Vicinamibacteraceae bacterium | reverse complement strand
TGTGTTTCGCGGTGGGTTTATCGCCGGATGGATACAGGGAGAGGGCATAAATCCTGTGGCCGATGTCTTGCGATACGCAAACGCTGTAGCTGCGCTTAAGTGTCGCGGACTAGGAGCGCGAGCGGCGATTCCGAGCAAAGCCGAGGTCGATAGCCTCCTGCGTGCGTAAAAAAATGGAACTTTGTTTACGGATGCTTGGTTGTGAATGATGGCATGTCTGTTGCCGAACGGCTTTGTGGCTTCTGGAGCGTGTTACAGTCGGTCAATGCGCTTACTCATAGTTGTAATCTTTGTCGGCTGTACCGTTTTGTTTGCTCAAGACACCGGAACGTTGACAGAAGCGGACGGTGCGGACTTTGAGTCGGCATTGAACGCACTCTATCGAAACATTTCTGATTCTGATAACCAAACTACAGGGCTCAGTCCTAGTTCAGCAGTAGTGTTGACGCAGCGAGCATTGAACGGTTACTTGAGGTTTCAAGGGGCCACGATATTGCCAGAGGGGTTGAGTGATGTGACTATCGAGATTCAAAGCGATGGCCGACTGACGGGGACTGGGACTTTAGACCTTGATCAAATCGAGGATTTCGATGCCGGTTCGGTTGGAATGTTGCAATTCCTGAGCGGTTCGCTTCCGGTGGCGCTTTCCGTAACACTCAAAGAAGTCGACGGTGAATTACACGTTGGTTTGGGAGATACCCAGATTGGACCGGTTAGAGTGCCTGCCGCTTTAGGTCGGTTGTTAATTCAGCGCTATTCGGTAAATGAGCGCTATCCAAACGGCATCGACCTTGACAATCCAATATCCATACCTTCAGCAGTCGAAGATATTCAGATTGAGCAAGGTCAAATCATAGTTGTGACCAAATAGAGACATGGGCGTGGGACCGCGGATAGAACGAGATACGCCTGTTCAGTTTTTAAAGGGCATCGGTCCACGGCGTGCGTCGGACCTTTCAGCAATTGGCGTAGAGACTCTGGAGGATTTTTTGCTGATTCTTCCTCGGCAGTATGAGGACCGACAGGCGTTTCAGTCTATTGGTTCTTTGAGGCCGAATGACGTTGCTGGCGTTACAGGTACCGTGCTGAGCTGCGGCGTCCGTCGGACACGACGACCGGGTTTTCTGATACTTGAGGTCCTGGTTGAAGACGGAACGGCGCAGTTGCGAGCCGTCTTTATTAATCAGGTGTTCCTTAAAGACCTCTTTAAGAATGGCCAGCGAGTGGTGTTTTACGGAAAGGCAGAACAACGTGGAACTGGCGGGCTCCAGTTTACGAATCCAGACTATGAGTTAGTTGAGGAGTCGACACGGGATGACGAGGCAGTCATTCATATGGGGAGAATTGTCCCGATATACGAGAAAATTGGCTCGCTTACACCTAAATTGCATAGACGTGTCGTTTATCAGACATTGCAAGCGTTGAACGACACGCTTGAGGACCCGCTACCCCCAGAGATTCAGGAGCGACTTGGTTATCCCTCAAAGATTCGAGCTTTGACCGAAGCCCATTTTCCTCAGCCTGGGACCGGACTGGAAGCGTTGAATGAATTTCGAACAATGGCGCAGGAACGTTTGATATTTGAGGAGTTTTTCTTTTTTCAAGCCGGCCTTGGCCTGCGCCGGCGAGAGTTACATGCGGAAACGAAAGCGCATTCTATTTCTGTGGACGACCGGATACGGGCTGCCGCCTTAGAGGTATTGCCTTTCCGGTTGACCGGTGACCAGCGAGTGGCCTTGAAAGAAATTGTGTTAGACCTGGCAAGGCCAGTGCCGATGCGGAGATTATTGCAGGGGGACGTAGGGTCCGGAAAAACGATCGTCTCCGTTCTGGCTGCTTTGGTGGTTATGGAGAACAACCTGCAGGTTGCATTGATGGCTCCGACGGAACTCTTGGCAGAACAGCATTTTTCAAGTCTCAAGGCGATTTTGGGTCGATCTAGGTTCGGTTTGACATTATTGACGGGTGCAACGTCAGCGAAAGATAGACGACGCCTTACTCAGAGTATTGCGGATGGAAGCCTGCAGTTCGTGGTTGGCACCCATGCATTGTTGCAAGAAGACATAATGTTTCGGCAGCTAGGACTCGTCATGATCGATGAGCAGCATCGGTTCGGTGTGGCGCAACGAGCCGCACTCGGAGCCAAGGGTGATAGGCCAGATATATTGGTGATGACCGCGACGCCTATTCCCAGAACTTTAGCACTCACCGCTTACGGTGATTTGGATGTGTCGAATATCCGTGAGTTGCCACCCGGACGAAAGCCAATTCTGACAACAGTGCATTCCGAGTCAGGGAGAACCAGGGTTTATGAACTGGTTGGTGAGGAATTAGCAAAGGGTCGGCAGGCCTATGTTGTCTGCCCACTCGTTGAGGAGTCCGAAAAGCTTGATCTTAAGGCGGCGACGCAGTTGTTTAAGGAATTAAAAGGTCAAGTATTTCCAGGTAAACAAGTAGAGCTTGTACATGGCCGTGTTACTACGAGCGAGCGTGAACGAATCATGCAGTCGTTTGTAACGGGTGACGTCGATATTCTCGTAGC
>CAZUZW010000136.1:0-2553 GCA_964624855.1 uncultured Vicinamibacteraceae bacterium | reverse complement strand
GGCACGATGTCCTTATTAAATGTCGGTGTAGTGTGAGCGTCTTGCGCGACCGCTGGAGTAGGAGCAAGTACAAGGAGCATTCCCGCGGCAACAACGGTTGCACCAAATATGGCACTTCGCATGTCAATAACCTCCAAGATCCGACTAAGCCAATGAGCCTAGACAACCCGTGGTAAAGATGAATTTACACTGTAAATTTATCCCTTAAGCTACAGCCTGTCAATGAACATCTCCTACTAGTCAAAATTGCAGTAATTGCGTGTGGATACACTGTTTTGCAACGAAATATTCTGTTTTCACTCCTGCCAGTCGCCAACCAACCACGCACCATAGCGGCAGAGTCCTCACATATATTTCGGTTCTGCGTGTCCTTCCGTTACGATCCCAAGTCTGCCATGGACACGGATCTTCAAGAAGCCATCGACTTTCATCGGACGATCGTTGCCGAAGGCGGAAAAGCCCTTGTTGGATACGAGACCGAGAAAGCTCTTGCCAACATGGTGCTCTTGGCCGAGATTCCAACAACGTACGATCACAAGGAACAAAGACAGGTTAACGCCGGAAATTTGCTACTTCGAGGCGTCCCAGGGGTGGGTAAGACGTTCTTTGGTGTAATTCTGGCTGCTATCAGTGGTGCTAAATTCGCACGTCTTCAGGGCCGGGCTGACCTACAACCGACGGAGGTCGTAGGCTTCCAGATGGTCAATCCGGCTACGGGCGAGTTCATGACGGAAATCGGACCTCTGGCGTCAGCGGAAGTGATCCTACTGGATGAAATCAATCGGATCCCACTTAAGTCCCAGAGCGCGTTCCTGGAAGGGTTACAAGACCGCGCCGTCACAGTCGGTAAGACGACCTACCAATTACCCGACTTCAGTTTTGCCATCGCCACAATGAATCCGGTCGAATTAGGCCAGGGTACTTTTCCGCTCTCAGAAGCCGCCACGGACCGGTTCGCCATTATGGTGACGATCGGTTACCTCCCACCAGATCAAGAAGAACAATTAGTCGACTTTGATTTCAAAAAGGTCCAACTGGACAGTCTCATGTCGAAGGAACGGGTGATCGAACTTCGCTCGGTCATCAGCGAACGAGTATTTTTGCATGATGCCCTCGGAAAATACATCCGCCGACTTGTCTCTGCTTCCCGACCGTACAACGCCGATGCGGAGTGGCTTGAACGATCGCCGTCTACGTTAGTCGAAGAATTTGTGGAACTGGGCGGATCACCACGCGCCACGATCTGCTGGGGGCGCTTGGTCAAGGTCTGGGCATTAATCAATCACGGCAGGTCAGAAGTCTATCCGGACGACGTGCAAGAACTAGCCAAGTATGTCCTAGGGCACCGCCTCTGGCTGGCACCGCAAGCTTCAGCCCAGCAACTCAGCGTCGAAACAATAATTGACGACAGAATCGCTCAGGTTCCAATCCCATGACTGGCTCACTGGTAGCGTCTGAAACGCGATCCAGCACACTAGTGAATCTGGCAGACCTCAAAAAAATAGAACTGATCGTGCTGAAACGCATGCGAGACTATGCTGCTGGCACTCACCCGAGCGTCTTTCAGGGACTCGGATTTGACTTCGTTGGCCTGAGAGACTGGCAACCTGGAGACAGACCATCCGACATCGATTGGCCACAGTCAACCCTAACCAACTTCAGCCCTTTGGTCAGTAGAGAATTTGAAGAGGACAGTGCCGCTTCGATGGTGATTGTCGCAGACACGTCACTGTCAACACGTTTCGGCGCGGGGAATATGTCAATTGCCAAAGTGGTCGCCCGGTCTGTCGCGACCTTAGGTCTTGCAGGCGCGTTCCTCCAAAACCGAGTGGGACTCGTGACCTTGAACCAGCACAACAGACGCTTGGCAGTCCGCCCCCGGGCAGGAAAAAATCACGCCATTCACTGCATCGAAACGTATCAAAAAGAGGTGTTTGCAACCGAACACAATCACGCCGATACGCCCGCTAGCCTGATTGGCCTACTGCGTCACCGGTCGCTCGTTCCTGTCATATCAGATTTCTTGCTTCCCGATGCCTCGAACATGATTCAAGAACTGGGGCAACTAGGGACTGTCCATGACGTGTTTCTGGTGTTAATCGACTGTACGTTTGTGTACAAACTTCCGACTCTCTCGGCGGGCTGGGTCGAAACTTACGACGTCGAAACTCAACAGACTCGTCTTCTGTCGGCACGAGAACTTGATCGACTCGCCCAAGAAATAAATGAGTGGCAAGACGCAGTAATCGAACTAGCTACCGACACCGGATTGGAGGTAGTACGTGTCAAACCGGATAATGAACACGAAGCGCTAGCCAATTTTCTAGCCCAGCGACGAGTGCGAAGACGATGACATTACGCCAGCTGCTGACCATATTAGTGTACCTCGTCGGACCGACCAGTCAGGTTTTTTATGCAGGTCAGTCTCCCGAACTTGAAGAAGTCCAACTCGATGCTCTTCAATGCTGGCGCGATATAGCTGTTCAATCAACGATCATTGGCGCACCTTTCGCCATGTGAGGCACCTGTGCCGTCGTGGAAACCGACACGGCG
>CAZUZW010000135.1:0-2581 GCA_964624855.1 uncultured Vicinamibacteraceae bacterium | reverse complement strand
CGACCCGCGAGCTCGCTGCACAGATTGGTGACATGGCCAAGCGTTACGGAAAATACCTAAACCTTCGAAGTACTGTTGTTTTTGGTGGCGTTGCGATGGAACCGCAAAAACGAAAACTAGCCCGGCCATTGGACCTACTGATTGCAACTCCTGGACGCCTTCTCGATCATGTCAGCCGAAAACAAGCACCTCTCAACCACATTCAGACTATCGTTCTAGACGAAGCCGACCGGATGCTCGATATGGGATTTCTACCTGATGTCCGTCGCATCCTTTCTGCCTTACCGAAGAAACGCCAGAACCTATTTTTTTCAGCAACGATGCCCGATGATATCGAAGCCTTAATTCGGCGCACCAGCCGGGAACCCGTAATGGTCGAGGTTACCCGTCGGGCAACGCCAGTCAGTAGCATCACGCAGCTGGTACACCCTGTGCAAACGGAACGTAAGAAGGAATTACTGAAGACGATTCTAAATCAGGGAAACATGCCTCAAACATTAGTGTTTACTCGCACAAAAGCTCGAGCGAACCAACTAGCTAAGGCCTTGGATAAATCCGGCCACCCTGCCACGGCAATTCACAGCAATAAGAGTCAAAACGCGAGGATGCGAGCACTGACGAATTTCCGAGACGGAAAATGTGCCATCCTCATTGCGACGGACATCGCCGCCCGTGGCCTTGACGTTGATGGCATTAGCCACGTCGTAAATTTCGACCTACCGGATACACCTGAAGACTATGTCCATCGCATTGGCCGAACCGCGAGAGCTGGTGGTAGCGGCAATGCCATTTCACTCGTCGCACCTCAGGAACGTAAAAAATTGGCAGCTATCGAGCGCCTCATTAAAAAATCAATCAAACAGGAACCGGTTTCCGGATTTGTTTCCACAACGGGCACTTCGAACTCAGAACCGAGCAGGAAGCCGAAACGACAACCGACAACTTCATCAAGGCGAAAGCTAAACAGATCGAAGGATGTCTCATCATCACGAAATGGCGAAAAACAAACACTACGTACCCGTAGAAAGAGATCACACGGCAAACAGGGAGCTCAAACCCGAAAAGGGCGAACCCTCCACGCAGCTGGTTAAGGTTAGCGAGCCGACCCGGAACGTGTCCGTCAACTTGAGTCATTCTGGACATTCCCGAGCTAACACCCCCTCCAATTCGCATTCCAGTTCCCGTTGTCTTACTTCCCGTTTAAAGATCTCTACCGTGAATCCTTGAGAGTCTGCCTCCTAAGTGTCGGCATCGACAAAACGTTCACTCGAAGTCAAATCGACGTATTCACTACTCAACCCGGAATAACTTGAACATCGCCACAACGCATGTTGCGTTACTGATAAAGAGGGACTACCGTGAGGCAAGGGCTATTCATCCCTGAGCTACATTCCGCAACTATTCGTTCAACAGAGGAGATTTAAATGGCAGACCTGCCGAATATTGACTTCAACCGCATCGAGATTCCGAAATTCCCCAAACTTCCGCGAGCAACCGTCGCGGCGATCATAGCTGGCCTAGTCGTCGTCCTGACAGGATTCAGCACACTCTACCAAGTGCAACCTGAAGAAGTGGGGGTTGTGCTGAGATTCGGACGCTATGTCCGAACTACCGAACCCGGTCTACGAGCCAAGATTCCCTTTGCCGAAGAGGTTCGAAAAGTACCGGTTCAGCGTCAACTCAAACAAGAGTTCGGTTTCAGAACGGTCGAAGCCGGCATTCAGACTCTTTATGCCGACACAACTCGTGATCTTTCCGGCGAGGCGGTTATGTTGACGGGCGACCTTAACGTAGCCGTTGTTGAATGGATCGTCCAGTACCGTGTGGACGACCCTTATCTTTACCTCTTTAAAGTCCGCAATCTCGAAGAGACATTCCGGTCCATGAACGAGGCCGTCATGCGAGAAGTGGTCGGAGACCGAACAGTTACAGAAGTCGTCACCGTTGGCCGGCAGGACATCGAAGCCCAAGTAGGCGTCCGCCTTCAGGAAATGGCGAATCAATACGAGATGGGTATCGCGATCGACCAAGTAGTTTTGCAAGACGTCAACCCGCCCGACCCGGTCAAACCGTCATGGGATGAAGTGAGCCAAGCCCAACAGCAGCGCGACCGGATGATCAATGAAGCACAGGCAGAGTTCAATCGTGTCATCCCACGCGCCCGTGGCGAAGCACAACAGGCGGTACTCCAAGCGGAGGGATACGCTCTTGACCGTATCAATCGCGCGGAGGGAGATTCTGCCCGATTCACCGCCGTATATACCGAATATCGTCGCGCACCACAAGTGACACGGAAACGCCTCTATCTGGAAACCATGCAACGCATCCTACCGAAGGTCGGCCGGAAGCTTTATATCGACGAAGGCACAACCGGCGTACTTCCACTACTTTCGCTTGACGGCCCGGCAACACGCCCAACGGCTGATGCAGCTACTGGAGACAACTAATGGACAATGCAATGACAATCCGACTTATCGTTCTTCTTGGTATCGTCTTCCTCCTCGCTCAGGCCACCTACACCGTTAGCGCAACTGAGCAAGTGATAATCACGCAATTCGGAGCTCCCGTCGGCGATCCCGTC
>CAZUZW010000134.1:0-2622 GCA_964624855.1 uncultured Vicinamibacteraceae bacterium | reverse complement strand
ACGGCGGTCGGTGCGATGTTCGACTAGTTCGATCGCCGTGGCCCTGCTCACGCAACTTAGGTGTCCGTCGTTATCGCCAGAGTAAGTTTATGAGCCAGGACCCGGTGCCCAGAATGAACGCGCAGGCATCCGAAAGCTTTGTCGTAGTCGATGTTGAAACGGCGACGTCCGACCGCGCATCGATCTGTCAGATTGGGCTTGTTCGCGTGGTCGACGGCGTGTGTGTTGATCGTTGGTCGTCGTTAGTGAATCCAGGTGTGTCCTTTCACGAGGTCAACATTGCGATTCATGGGATCACGAGTGCAGCTGTGCAAGATGCGCCGCGCTTTTCCGCACTTGTCCCAGAACTCCGACAACGGTTTGCGGGAGAGGTCGTCGGTTGCCACACCATGTTCGACCGGGATGCCTTCGACGCCGCGTGCGATCTGCACGGTGAATCCCCCTTCGACGTCCGGTGGCTCGATACCGCTGAAGTGGTCCGTCGGACTTGGACCCAATTTGCAAGGAAGGGCTATAAGCTCAACAACATTGCGGCCTATCTGGGCCGCACCTTTCAACACCATGACGCCCTCGAAGATGCCCACGTCACCGCCCAGGTGTTACTGCGGGCCGTCGAAAAGACGGGTGTTAGGGTCGAGGAATGGTACGCCCGAACGCAATAAGTCCCCGCTGCGGTAGGCGTCGCCCCTATTTCTCCTAGTCTGGGATTCAGTCAAACGTATTTCCGTGGACACCAGTGCACCGGTGTTGAGCGACACGAGCATAGTGCATACGGACAGAACTCGAGAAAGTCATGCACCATCAACACCTTATGGTGATGTCTAGGTTCTGGTTCGACGTGTCTTTATTCAACTGGCTGGGCGGATCCGTTGGCCATTGAGCAGAGTGCCGAGCGCGCGATAGCGGACGAGGTGCTGGTAGGAGACCAACAGCATTGCAGTAACCGAGGCACAGATGACCAAGAATTAAGGGATGGCTGGAGCATCCCAGCTGGCGATGACTCCCTGTGCGATGAATACGAGGGGGAGGTGGGCGAGATACATCCAGTAGGAGGCGTCGGACAGGTAGCGGACCCAGCACCGCTCGGTCGCCATAAAACGACGGAAGAGTCCGATCAGGGCAAAGCTCATTGTCCAGGCGAACGCCACTTGGCAGGTCGATGCCGTGACCCAGGAAGTTTCGACGAGAGCCAGACCTGGGAAGAAGAGCACGGTCGACGAGACGACTAAAAGCATCCAACGACGACCGAGAGATTCAATGAGTGCCAGGCCGTGACGGTTGTTTTGATCGTAGGCGAGGGCGCCGAAGCCAAAGAAACAAGCGTAGTAGGCGAGTACGTGAATGGCTGGTACTAAACCGACTGACGTGTCAGGCCCGAAGGTCCGCTCCACCATCATTAACTGAGGGATGAACGTCACCACTGGGAGAGACCACAGAATCCCTGTTAAGGCCTTAGTTGGAATGGGCCGTGTGTGTTCGGCTTTGCGGGCCAGCCAGCGAACGATGGTTACGATGGCAGCGAAGCCAGCGACCATCCAGAGCAAAAACCACAGGAACCACATGTGGGCGAACTCGAAAGGCTGCGTCTTGGCCAGGGGAGCTGCAGTCTTCTGCGGTGTAGCGCCGAGGCTTGAATCGACCTCAAACTGTTCGCTGTAGCTGGTGGACGCGTTTAGGGGATCGACTGTTTCGAGGTCGACACCGCTAATTACCAGCCCTCCGACGAGGCCGATGATTACTGCTGGGAGGATGGTGAAGATGCCGATCGCCAGTGGGATGCCGATGCGCGTGAGCCGGTGCTTGATGAGGAAGCGGAGTCCGCGCCTGCGCCATAGCATGGTGGTAAAAAATCCGCTAAGCAGAAAAAAGAGCGGCATCCGAAAGCCGTGCACGAAGGCAACAAATAGCCAGAGTAAGCCGCTGCCAGAGTCGTCTGGCTCCCTGTAGGGCACGAACGGGATGGCCGCATGAAGGCCGATGCCCAAGAGCATCGCAAAGCCTCGAAGGGCATCGAGGTTGTAGTAGCGAATGGTTGCAGGCGTGCCCATGGGACTGGACTAGTCGAACGCGGTATTCCGTGTTCCGCCTGTCAGTACCGCCGGCGATTGCAGCGGCCAGGATTCTCCATGAGGGTTCGAGCATCTACTGAAATATTGCATCATGCCTCGGACACCGCCGCACCGAAGCTCGAAGCGAGGATGTCATCAGGGTCGTAGAGACTCTTCAACTCGACCAGGCGAGGCCAGAGATCACCATAGTGGCGTCTCCAGAAACCCGACGATAGCGGCAGCGTATCCGGAAGATAACGGACTCCGTCACAATCCAGCACTCGCTCGTAGATAGCTTCGTTGTCTGCGATCAGGTCCTTGATCCGATCGTTTGTCGGCGGGTCGGCACGGCGAAGGATGCCCAGAAAGAAACCGTACGGCTGGGCTTTCGGCAACCGTAGAAATGGCGCAGTGATCAGACGCTTATCCAAGGAAAAAAACAATACGGGTCCTTGTCCGATGTCTGTAGCTGGGTGTAGCCGTTCAAATTCATTGACCGCGAGATCGATGCCTCTGTCATCTAGCGGAAGAAACACCGTGAGCTCAGGATGGGGTGCTGCCCCATACTGAGCTC
>CAZUZW010000133.1:0-2650 GCA_964624855.1 uncultured Vicinamibacteraceae bacterium | reverse complement strand
CCATCCAGATATCTTCGAGTCCTTCTATCTGTTCAATGATTTCGTAGGAATCAGGCCCACCACCTTTATGCGGACCATTATTGATGACAGCAACTTTAGGCTGAACGGCCCAGGTCAGTGCCGGTGACAACGCGTTCCGCATCCCGTGGTGAGGGATTTGGTAGAGGTCGACGATTCCCAGCCTGTTCTCTGGACAGGCCATTTGATGCTGAATGTTTGGGGTCATGTCACCGAGATTCAGGAACTGAAACGCCCCCAACGACAGAAGATAACCTACGCTGCTTGCGTTCTCTCCTTGGAGATCGTCTCCAGGCTCAGCGCCCTGACAGTACGGATTCGGCCCGGTCGGGGCGAGCGGTTGTTCCGGTATGTCTCGTCGTGCGGCCACGAACGAAAATTCGACGCCTTCGAGTCGTAATTTATCCCCAGGCTGGATAGTCCGCCGTTTCCCTTCGGCGACTGACAGATACGTATTCCAGGAGGCGTTACCGCTTTCGCGGTCCTGTTCGACGCTATCACCGTGGTCTATAAACTGTCCGATCGGCACGCGATTGGCCAATGCCGGTAATCCATCGACGTGGTCCCGGTGAAAATGAGAGGTAATAAAATAGTCGATGTGGTCGATGTTCGCATCAGTCATCGCATCCTGAATGCGCTTGGCGTCACGTTCGTCTTCGCGACCCCAGCCGGCATCCATCAGAATCGATTCCTGGGCTGGTGTAACAATCAGCGTCGCCGCACCCCCTTCGACATCGATCCAGTAGATATCCAGGGTATCTGTTGAAGCGGTTTGTGCAGAGAGCGACTGCTGTTGATGAATGGAAACAAAGAGAGCGAACGTTAGTGTTCCAATGGCCCAGAGAATGCTAAGGCGCATACCCACTCCTTAATGACAGATTAGAAGCCGCATTATAGTGTGCCTCGCAGCCGGTACAATCAATCTATATGCCGACACCGATTGGTCATGCGTTGGGTGGAATTGCCGTTGGCTACGCAGTAGCCGCGTACCGGAGTCGATCCGGCAGCGTCAGCAGGGCGTTCGACATCCCGTGGACCGGACTCGGGTGCAGCGTACTGAGTCTTTCGACCATCGCGGTGCTCCCTGATCTTGACCTACTCTTTGGACTCCATCGCGGAATGACGCACAGCGTGACGGCCGCATTGATCATCGGAATCGTCTGCGGACTTTTCCAGCGAACGGATCGAATTGGGGTCGGAATCTGCGCGTTTTTGTCCTACGGCAGTCATTTAGTATTCGATTGGTGCGGGGTCGACACCGGACCACCCTCGGGCGTCATGGCATTTTGGCCATTGAGTGAAAGCTATTATCAATCCTCCTTTCTGATCTTTCATCGTGTCTGTCGGGAATACTGGGATCTGGCGTGTTGGGAAAATAACGTCATGGCCCTCGGCTGGGAGTTGACTGTTCTGGTGCCGGTCACGGGTATTGCGATTTTCCTCCACAGGCGGTCCGTGAACTGAACCTGATAATCAACGGTCGTGTTCGGGCATCTTGACCCATCACTGACGTCATAGTACCGTTACGCCCCTGACGGCAGCCCAGTCGTCACCTTAGCAATACGAAGACGAGAAAGTACAGCGATACGTTTTATGGCCCAGACCTCGGCCGACAGTCTTAAAACCACCCCCCTCAACTCGCGTCACCGTGCGCTTGGTGCACGTCTTGTCGATTTTTCGGGTTGGGAGATGCCCGTTGAATATACCGGCCTATCGAAAGAGCATCTTGCCGTCAGGAAATCAGCTGGACTTTTCGACGTGAGTCATATGGGCGAGATTGAGATTGCCGGTAACGATGCCCTTGCGGCATTACAAAAAATTTCCACGAATGATGCGGCCCGACTCGAGATGGGCGATGCCCAATATTCTGCACTGTTGACCGAGCATGGCACAGTCGTTGATGACGTCCTCGTCTACAAACTTGCCGACGGACACTACATGCTGGTCGTCAATGCTGGAAATATCGCGAAGGATTTCGCGTGGATCCGTCAACACATCACCGGGGTTGGCGATGCGGTTGCGGTCAATACCAGCAGTCGGTATGCGTTGATCGCCGTGCAAGGCCCACTCGCGGAGCAGGTTGTGCAGACGCTAACGGAGGTTGAGCTGCACACGATTGGGTATTACACGTTTGCAACAGGTGAGGTAAGCGGTGTTCGAGCCACGATTTCAAGGACCGGATACACGGGTGAAGATGGATTTGAGTTATTTGTTCCACCGCAATCCGCCCCGTCTGTCTGGGATGCTCTGCAAAGGGCCGGGGCGTCTGATGGGCTCCTTCCGGCGGGATTGGGTGCCAGGGATACGCTTCGCCTTGAAGCCGGCATGCGACTCTGCGGGCAGGATATGGATGACACGACGACGCTGATAGAAGCCGGTCTTGGATGGATCGTTGGTTGGGATAAGCAGGACTTTATCGGCAAGTCTGCATTGGTGCGACAACGCGATGACGGCCTCACGAAGAAGCTAATTGGCTTTGCACTTGACGACCGGGGGATCGCCAGACATGGCTACGCAGTCTACGTTGGAGACGATCAGGTTGGTATGGTCACAAGTGGAACACAGACGCCCTTTCTGAATAAAGCGATCGGTATGGCGTACGTCCCGGTGAAATATGCGAAGGTAGATAGTG
>CAZUZW010000132.1:0-2710 GCA_964624855.1 uncultured Vicinamibacteraceae bacterium | reverse complement strand
GGGTGATAGTTCTATCCAGGCCAAGTTCTTTGTCGAATTTACTAACCATTCTGCCCCCAGCTGACGTTACTATGTGGCCGCCTAAGAGCACAATGAGATAATGCGGCGCTGTCTGGGTAATTAGGCTTAAAGATTGAACCGAAGCGTGGGTCACGATACTCTCCTTACTCTGTTGACTCGCGTAGGTCGTAATTATTCTGGCTGCTTTCCCGTCGCTACACTCTTTGCTGCAGTTCTGCTGGGCGGCACAGCGGTCTCGGCACAAACCGCCAGAGTCGGAGACTTGCATGCCCGTGCAGAGAGTGGCGAGGCAGAGGCGCAGCTCACGGGACACGCCCAAGCAAACGTGACGCGTGAACGAGAACGGCTTGCGGAGCGAATGACGCCAGCACAGGTTACAGAAGCCGGCAGAGTGATACGAGCGTTTCGGAAGCGTATGCCAGCGACACCGTTCGAAGAGCCGGACGAGCCACGGGATCGGCCCGTGCAGCAGGCGTCGCAACCGCCTGCGCGACCGGAGACGAGCGAAGCGCCCGTGGCAGGATTTGCGCGCGGCTTCGTGATGGTTAACGGATTGATGCAGCAATCGACGACGACATTTTCCGACCGCATCGACTACGAAAAACACTTGGAGAGCGGTTCTACCACCACGAATTATGCCGTCAACACGGGGCCCCTGTTTGGCGGGATGGGGGGCGTCCGGTTGACGCGGCATGTCGGTGTGGGCGTTGGGGTATCACGATTCACACAGTCCGAGATAGCTGATGTGACGCGTGCGGATGTGCCGCATCCCTTTTATTTCGCAAAGAATCGAAACGTGCCTGCAGGGCCTGCGGCGACTGCACGTGACGAGTTCGCAATGCACGTGCAAGGGGCGCTGGTGGCGCCGATGTCTGAACGTGTGACGGTCACGATCTTTGGTGGTCCAACCCTGTTTCAGGTGCGTCAAGACCTTGTGACAGACGTGTCCTACGAAGATGTCTACCCCTACAACACGATTACCGTGCAACGCGTCAGTACTGCTCAACAAAAGATATCGTCCTGGGGCTTTAATGTCGGCGCAGATGTGAGCATGTATTTTTCGCGTAATGTCGGCATCGGCGCGCTAGTACAGTTCGCCCGTGGCACAATGTCTCTGACGTCGGCCGGCGGAGGGGCGATCCCGATAGCCGTGGGTGGGCTTCATGTCGGTGGTGGTCTTCGGTTGCGCTTTTGACTCACGTCAAAAGTTACATCCTCAATAAAGCCAGACCCCACATAATTTCACTATTCACACAAGACACCACCCGATGTGTATGCCATCGGGCAAGGTATGCCGAAGGAGCAGTTTACGTTTTAACGTGGCTTAGCGGAGCACCCATTGTACGCCCGCCATCAAGGTCGCGGCATTGATGCCGAGGTTCTTGCCTGCGGTGCCGGCGTTTGAGATGTGATGGTTGCGAAATTCGATCATCAATCCCGGGCCACGTGGCGGAACGAATCGAACGCCGGCGCCATGAATTACCTGAAAGTTGAAGACCCGGTCTAATTCGGGAATATCTAGCGGGTTCCACATCAGGCCAGCGATGCCTATGACGTAGGGAGTCCATTTACGGTTGTTCCAGAAGTGATAGCGACCACCGACGCCGGCGACTCCGGCGCTGACTGTGATCGTTGGTTCATGGTAGAGGAACAGCGAACCTTCTCCGTAGAGTTCCAGGTGGTCGGTGACGAACCGTCCGAGTTGGGGGTGAAAGGCAACAAACTCGATATCAGTTTTGGTCTTACCGTAGCCGGGCGTCCAAGAATGTCCCCAAGCTCCACTTAATCCCCGAGTCCAATTGCCGGCGGCGAGCCGAGGTTGTTGTGCGAGGGCAGGTGTTCTCAAGAATAAGATAAGGAGTAATGCCGAAATAATACCTATACGACGTATTCGGCGACGGCTCGTGAGTTTTTCGTTGGGCGATATCATGATGCGCCGTGTCTAGCGTAACGTGAGGCAAGTCGCCGTTCAATCTATTGGTTTGTTCGATGTTTCCTGACTCTTGCGTCAACGTTTTCCAGATAGATAGAAGTAATATCAGGTTTGACGGCTGGCGAGGTATTGTCGGTGAAGTTTCCGAGTCTCCGGAGGTGGCGTCACGAAGGAATACGGACATGGTGTGCCGCAGAATTACGTGACCGGCTACATTGCGACGAAGAAACTTTCACGCGCTCCCCGGTCCGCTGGTGTATAAAGAAGCCATCGTCGGCAGGTCACATGGACATTCCGGATCGACCTGCTGCCGCTGGATTGCACCCGTGATGAAACCGAACAATAGAGGAGAACCCGCCTTGATTCAGTCATTAACATCCAGAATCGGAGCTCTCGGCTTTCGTTATGCTTCTTTATGTCTCTGTTTAAGTCTGACCGCCTGTGTGTCATTGCCTGTCGCGTGGATAGATGTACCGCTGGCGGACCATGTCTACTTTGACACCCGTCCCACGTACCGGACGGACGAGATAGAAATTCCAGTTCCTGCCAACTCGAACCTGGAATACATGCTGGAAATGAAACAGGGATCTTCAGTGTCTTATGAGTGGCGATCGACAGACATCTCGAATCCTGAACTGCTCCTTGCAGAGTTTCATGGTCACACGGTCAGAGATTCTGAAGCGCCTGGCAATGTCATGTTCTTCAAGCAAGGCCGTGGCGAGACATCAAATGGCTATCTGGTCGCACCTTTTGACG
>CAZUZW010000131.1:0-2721 GCA_964624855.1 uncultured Vicinamibacteraceae bacterium | reverse complement strand
CCAAGGCGAAGCGGTGTATTTACCTCCATATGATGGGCGCGCCGCCCCAGATGGACTTACTCGATTACAAGCCAGGTATGAAGGACTGGTATGACAAGGATTTACCGGAGTCAATTCGGCAAGGTCAGCGACTAACAACCATGACATCAGGTCAGGCGCGGTTTCCGATTGCTCCATCGGTATTTGAGTTCCAGCAACATGGTCAAAGTGGTGCGTGGATTTCAGAGTTGTTGCCTTACACGGCGAAGATGGTGGACGACATTGCAATTGTGCGTTCGATGCATACTGACGCAATTAATCACGAGCCAGGGATTACCTTTATTCAGACAGGTCAGCAAATACCGGGCCGTCCCTGCATCGGTTCATGGTTTGCCTATGGGCTTGGCAGTATGAACGAAGACCTTCCTACTTTTGTCGTAATGAATGCCGAGAAAAGTCATCCTAAGTCTGGTGTGCAGGCGATTTCTGCCAAATTGTGGAGTGCAGGATTTCTGTCACCTGAGTATGCCGGTGTCGGTCTGCGTGGTGGGGCTGAGCCGGTTCTGTATTTGCGTGACCCGGACGGTGTCTCGCGGGATGTTCGTCGAGAAATGCTTGACGGGTTAGGCGAATTAAACCGCATGCAGCACGAGGACCTGGGAAACCCAGAAACTCTTGCACGCATCCAACAGTATGAAATGGCGTATCGGATGCAAATGTCGGTGCCGGAGATGGCCGATTTAGCCAGTGAACCAGACAGCACGTTTGACCGGTGGGGAGAAGAAGCCAAGCAGCCTGGTAAATTTCAGAATGCTGCTCTGATGGCGAGGAGACTTGTTGAACGCGGTGTGCGGTTTGTGCAGATTTATCATCGGGGTTGGGATGTTCATTCGTTTGCCCCTGAGGTGCTTCCTGCGCAAGCGCGCGATGTCGACCGGGCAGCATGGTCTCTCATTCAGGATCTTAAGGAGCGAGGTCTGTTTGATGAGACGTTGGTGATTTGGGGTGGTGAGTTTGGCCGTACGATTTATTCTCAGGGACGGCTGACACCGACCGATTACGGGCGCGACCATCATCCCCGGTGTTTCAGTCTCTGGATGGCTGGCGGCGGAGTCAAGGGTGGTGTTGTTCACGGAGAGACGGATGAGTTCTCGTACAACATTGTCAAAGACCCGGTGCACATTCGTGATTTCCAGGCAACTCTTCTTCATCTTTTTGGAATCGATCACGAGAGATTTACGCATAAACATCGTGGGTTGGATGCTCGTCTCACGGGTGTTGAGCCGGCACGGGTGATTCCAGAGCTGCTTGCCTAGAAGGCCTCATTAGTCGAGTTTCCACGCGAGGTATCGATTTTGAAACAGCGAGTAAGCATTATTTGTGTTCTCATGTTTTTGTGCCTTGCAATTCAGCCGGTTAATGCAAGGGTGACAATTCGGGACTGGCGGGGAGCGTCTGTCAGTGTCGAAGAGGGTGTTGTTGATTCAGACGGGGTCCGAGTCGTCTATCACACTGCCGGCGAGGGGCCTCTTGTCATCTTCGTACACAGTATTACAGGGCCATGGTTTGACTGGCGTCATCAGATGGTCAGTTTGTCAGAAAAGTACCGGGTTGTTGCGATGTCGACTCGTGGTACTGACAAGAGTGATAAACCCGAGGGTGTTGAACACTACACGATGGCTAAGATTTCCAGTGATATTGACGCCATCATTGCGCACTTTGGTGAAGAACGAGCGATTATCGTTGGTCAAGATAGCGGTGGGTTTTATGCGTGGCACTTTGCGATGACGTATCCGGAGCGGACTGCGCGCCTGGTCTCGGTTGGCACAATCCATCCGGCGGGTCTCCTTCGTGAACTTGTTGATAACGAAGAACAGCAACAAGCGAGTACCTTTCAGCGTGGGATGCAGGAGAATCCGAACGCTGGGGTGGAGTTTGGCGCGCGCATGCGCAGCCGACCGGCTAATCCAGGAGATTCTCCAGAGCTGTCTGCTTTGAGAGAGGCGGCCTACGAACGTCTTGATGCAGAATCGATTGTGAACTTCTACAAGGCAAATTGGCCACGGCCGCCATTTTCGCTGAACACGCAAGGGTTTGGTTTTCGCATTGGTGAGTTTCCACATGTTCAGGCGCCGGTGTTGCTTATCTATGGTGAAGAGAGTGGGCCATTCAAGCCGCAAACACTCAATGACACGTGGCGCTGGGTCGACGGAACTCTGACGGTTGAAGTGTTGCCAGAGGTGGGACATGGGCCACACACACAAGTGCCTGAAATTGTCACTCCGCGCATAATGCGATGGCTAGCAAACATTGGAGCCGACGCCGAATAGTCGGAATAATGACTTCGGGTCGAAGTGTTCGTCGCGTGCTTCATGTTGTTCTTATTCTTCTTTTTGTTGTCGCTGGCTCACCTCAACTGCTTGCGCAAGATGAGACGGCTAATGGTGAATGGCGTGCGTACGCTGCTGACAGTGCTGCGTCGAAGTATTCGCCCTTGGAGCAGATCACTGCAGACAATTTTTCTGCTCTTGAGATCGTCTGGCAATGGGAGAGCGCCGATACGCATCTTGTTTATGCTGATGAGCACGGAACGTCGCTTGTGTCATCCGATGTCGTATTTGATCGTCTTGAAACGGAAGACCCTGACCTTTGGGTGACGCGTCCTCGGACGACACGCATTGTCGCAACGCCGATCATGGTTGATGGGGTGCTGTATATCAGCACTCCGCTTTATCAAGCGGC
>CAZUZW010000130.1:0-2766 GCA_964624855.1 uncultured Vicinamibacteraceae bacterium | reverse complement strand
TACGAGCTTATTGAGATCCAATCTCAATAGCGTAAATATACGACTAAAATTGTCGGGTTTCAACCGTTGAGCTCATATTTCCAAAATAATCATCATTTTCATTACCAAACCGGCGAATCTGCTTTTGGTTTGTTAGTCGTGTCTACCGACCAGATCCTTCTAGGCCAATGAAGAATCCTGGTGTCAGCCGGCGGAGCTGGTTTTACGCGATTTATCGGACAAAAAAAGAGGCCAACGACCGAAGTCGATGACCCCTAGAACAACTGGACTGGACTGAAGCTCAAGAATTCATGGTGCTATTCATATTAGTCGGCCGGTCGTTGTAGCGGCGAAATACTGGCGAACGACCAGACACCTGCGTAATGAAACGCTTCCAAACCTCATCCGATACAACATCCTACTTAATTAGGTCCGCAAGAACATCCACGGACACCTCTACTACGGGAGCACTTCGGCTCATTCGTAGTTGAGGGGTTGCGATTGCCAGACTTGCAAACCGGTTTGGTCACGTTCGGTCCAAAAGATTCGAAATTTCTCGCCCGTCTGGAGGACTATGGGGTGAGAGGCCGACCGACTCGCGCGAGAGACCCGACGGGGTTCATTCCATCGATCGCCGAGGTCGCGAGAAACAGAGACCCAAATGCCGCCAGATTCATCCCAGGCAGCCACCGCCGTTTGTCCTACTGCACCGAGGTCGGCATGGCGTGCCAGTTCGCCGCCAATGCGATGAGGTGCTGACCAAGTAGTGCCGTCGTCCGTCGAGTTCACCCAGTAGAGTCCGTGTCGCTCGTTGTGACCGGTCCAGACCAGCGCATGAAGTTGTTCGCTGCCTTTGTCGTCTGTTCCGACTGCAATTCCACCACCGACGTGTGGGCACCCATCGAAATCCCAGTCGAACTGGCCACCGATTCCGTCGAGCGACCCAGTCGTCCCCCCCTCGTCGGTCGCTGCGAGTGCCATATCACGGATACCGTAGTCGCGATAGAGCACTCGGACGCCGCCGGTTCGAGTTGCGATCATCTTGTTCCAACAACAAGCGCAGCTTGATGTATCGACCAGTTGATGTTGTTCCCAGCTTTTTCCAAAATCGCGCGATCGGGCAAGTTCAAGAGCTCGGCCGGCAGGGCCGTCGTGGCTCCCGATCCAGGCTACGTAGAATGTACCGTCTTTGTCGGCGGTCATGTCGGCGAAGTTCTGCGCTCCAGTAAAGTCGTCGTGTCTCGGGTTAGGCCCCAGTCGCCACGTGCGTCCTGCATCGTCGGAGATAGCGGTAACCATCGGTCCGGCCCCATAGCGCGCGGTGCCTTTAGTTGACCAGTGCACCGCGACGTGTTCCTCGTATGCGACGACTTGCGGTTCGTTTCCGCGGCGAGCGATGCTGATTGGTTTGGCGGCCGTATCGATCGTTCTGGCCGGTCCCCAAGTCTCTCCGCCGTCAAGTGATCGTTGGTGATACAGCTTTAAGTCATTGCCATCACGTTCGGTTGTCAATAAGTCGACTGTCAGATCCTGCGCAAAAACATCGATCGACACCGTCCCGTTTCCGGCCGGTTGGCGTACTGGTTGTCCTGATTCCTGACCTTGGGTCGCATGCGGCGCAGTAACGAAACAGAGAATGATAGCGGCGTTCATCAATATCAATAATCTATTCACGAATGTCCTCTTCCGTTTTTAACTGTGTCTGCTCAAAAGTTATGAACTTGATGCGAGACTTCATGGCTCGCACGCGCTCAAATTCGTGTGCTACAGCAGACGTTCCGACTGAAAATAATGTTACGAATGAAAGAGTCAGACTAGCGCTGAGGAGGTGGAGCGGACAGTTCGCTGGTCCAGTCAGAATAGCCAGAGGGAGATGATGTCAGAAGGTTCGTGATCTGCACGAATGGCTGCATCGTTAGTGGGCGAGGTAAGAACCCTGGGCTACTGAAAACGGTAAGCGGCGACAGGTTTTCGTTCTCACACCTTAACCGGCAATTGTCTGACGGGACAGGCACGGTCTGATGGTCTCGGTGTGACACGTCGGCTCTGTCGTTCGAGCTGTCCGTGGAGTCAGGGTTGAGCGAATCACGGTGCATTGGGCAGTGAGTCATTGAGCACGATTTGTCCGCCGTGAGATTTAACGGGCACGATTCACTGGTGCCAGTTGTTCCCGGTGATAAAACGTAGAGTACTGCCGAAGATGCCGTAAGCACTGCCACATGACCGCTTAAGGTCAGTGCCGTGACGACAAACAAATGAAGCCGCAGCCAAGCCATCTAAAAAAAATAATGTGGGTGACCGGCAGCTGTCAAGTAAGGTGTGTCGTTAACGCCTTTTCTAGGGCAACCGTCGTCCGATTCGTCGTAGAGTTAGATTTGCACGAGACTAGAGAACAAGAACCGAGAGGACTGTAATGCAAGGTCTTATGTGGCTCGCTGGCGTGGTGGGATTCGTCGTGCTGCTGGTTGTGGTGCTCGTGTTTGGCGCGCGGTTCGGTGACGGACCGATCGCGATTGTTCCGGGTGGGCCACTGGTGTCGGGCGAACTGGTGACGAGTGGAGAACCAGATTGGACGTTCGCTCGCGACATCATGGAGATGGAATTGCAGCTGGTTGAGCCGGCGCGGTCGCGAACAGTGTGGCTTCAGGTACACGACAAGAAGCTCTACCTTGTTAGCGGATATATGAATTCTGTGCTCGGCGGGATTTGGAAGAAGTGGCCTGCGCAAGCGCTGGAAGACGGCCGCGCGGTGGTTCGACTCGATGGTAAGCGCTACGAACGTGAACT
>CAZUZW010000129.1:0-2779 GCA_964624855.1 uncultured Vicinamibacteraceae bacterium | reverse complement strand
CGAGGAGTGATCTTTGATGTTGATGCCACGTTTCGTGGCACTGATGAATGGTACGCACAGGTGGCTCGCTCACAACCCTCCCGAGACCTCCCGTGGTATCACGTCCTGGTCGATGGGACAGACCAAACCACGTACGTTGCAGAACGTCACTTGGAACCAGACAGCACGAAAAGACCCATCGCACACCCACTCGTCCATAAGCTCTGCGGTAAGTTCGAAGCAGACCGTTACCTGACAAACATACAAGTCCAGTAAAGGCACTCTTCGTCACACGACTCACTAGCGATGTCCGCCGCTCGTTCCAAACATCGTCGCCCCATACCAGAAACGCCACAAGCGCCAACATCGGCGTCGCTTTTCCACAGGACTCCGCTCGCACTACCGCTGTGCTTGACCATTCTCTTATTCGCCCTGTCCTTCATGCCGCGAGTACATGCGACGCCGATACTGTCCTTATCCTTCTTTGGCGCAGTCGCAGCATTGCTCCTCTGGCAGGGGGCTCTTCAATTCAGCCTGAAACGTCACCAACGGACACCGCTGCTTGCAACGACTCTGCGCTCACAACACTATGTCCAAGCGTTAGTCCAACTGTCTGTCTTTGCCTACTGGGGATGGTACTGGCGTCCCGTTTATGACCACGCAACACTCCTCCTCGCACAAGTGGCCTTCGCATACATATTCGACATGCTGTTAACTTGGTCTCGGCGAGAAACATACGCGCTGGGCTTTGGCCCCTTCCCCATCATCTTTAGCACCAACCTCTTCCTCTGGTTCCGTGATGATTGGTTTTACTTGCAATTCCTCATGATCGCAGTCGGATTCCTTGGAAAAGAATTTATTCGCTGGAATCGGGAAGGTCGCCGAGTACATATCTTCAATCCCTCCGCATTCTCACTCGGGTTATTTTCACTTGTTCTTCTGTCGACAGGCACAACGTCTATTTCATGGGCAGAGGAAATAGCCACGACCCTTACACTGGCCCCCTCGATTTATCTATTCCTTTTTCTTGCCGGCCTCGTCGTAATGTACGCCTTTTCCATCACACTGATCGCCGCCGCGGCCGCAACTGTCTTATTCGGGCTCAGCGCGGTCTACACAGCCACAACAGGCGTCCCGTATTTCATCGATTCCGAGATTCCGACCGCTGTCTTTTTAGGCTTGCATCTACTCGTCACAGACCCGTCAACATCTCCGCGGACACCCATTGGAAAAATGGTCTTCGGCATCCTGTACGGCACCACCGTCTTCGGTCTCTACACGGTCCTCGGTGGATTCGGCGTTCCAACGTTTTACGACAAACTGCTATCCGTGCCTCTGCTCAATCTGAGCGTTCCAGCCATCGACCGCCTCGTCCAAACACTAACCATACGTCGAACGTTCGAGCGTTTTGCTCTCGCCCTGGCTCGACCAACCGCCAATCTGGCGCATATCGCGGTTTGGGTTGTTTTCTTTACGCTAATGGCACTGACAGGCGCAACGGATGGTCGGCATCGAGGAGACAGCGTCCCGTTCTGGGAAGACGCGTGCGACAACGGTCGCCGACAGGCCTGTGAACGCCTTCTTCAGATCGAGGCATCATATTGTGGGGACGCATCAGCCTGGGCGTGTAACGAACTTGGTCTTCATTACGAAAGCGGTGACGTCGTCGAACCGAACCGTGAACTCGCACTTAGTTATTTTTCCCGGGCGTGCGAGCTACGATTTCAGGCCGGATGCCTCAATCTTTTAGAGTCAAACACAGAGTATCGAGCCGACCCAAAACTCCTTGATCTTCGGCTCTTACTTCGCGAAGGCGGAGCGAACCTCATGGACATGCCGGAAACGGGGATTTACTCCCGTGCCTGCGAACACAACTGGACATTTGCCTGCAGACCATGACTCTTCACTCCCGCCTATACCACTCGGTCGGATTATTCGTGATTATCAGTTTGTCAGGCTGTCAGCTGATCGATTCCGATACAACCACTCTGACGCAAAGGCCATCACTTCCCCCGGTACTCGATGGCTTCAGGGTCGAGTCGTGGTATCTGCCAGACGATGACCTCCTCGGCTTCGTCAAAATACCGTCTGGTTCATTTCGAATGGGCAGTGACCAAACTCTCGACTCTCAAGCATTCGAGAATGAGCGATGGTCACCCTCTGCCTCTCAGGGCATTGTCGATCTCGAAGACTTTTATATCAGTCGATCTGAGGTCACGATTGCGCAATTTGCATCATTCGTCGACAACACAGGCGCGCAGGTTAGCACTGCCGCATTGACCGGGAATCCCGACCATCCTGTGACCTCGGTCTCGTGGCCTGAAGCACTCGCCTACTGTCGTTGGCTACAGACCGTCTTGAGCACATCTGAAAGCACGCCCGGGGAACTCCAGGCACTCTTCCAAGACGGGTGGCGTGTGACTCTGCCCAATGAGGCCCAATGGGAGAAAGCCGCTCGTGGGACTGATGGCCGTACGTATCCGTGGGGTAATACCCCCAGACCAGACGCCGCGAACTATAACGCATCAACCACACGGCCCGTTGGACGCGGTCCGTGTGATAGCTGTCCGTACGACCTATCGGATATGGCCGGGAATGTGTGGGAGCTTACTCGTAGCCGATATCGTCCCTATCCATTTACCGAGACGCCAACTCTTGACCTCACCACCGACGCACTATTCGTCATGCGTGGTGGCTCCTATGCCGACGGCGCCAACCTGGTCCGCACCACGACCAGAGGTGGCGCAGACCCTGGGGTACGACGACCGTTTATCGGGTTTCGCGTCGCGATCACACGCTA
>CAZUZW010000128.1:0-2828 GCA_964624855.1 uncultured Vicinamibacteraceae bacterium | reverse complement strand
ATGAGTTATCTCGGTGCTGATTGGCTTGAACGGGCCGAACGAGTCGAGCAGGAGGAACCGGAGCGAGTTCTGGACATGATGAATCTCAACCCAGGCGATGTCGTTGCCGATGTGGGGTGTGGGTCAGGCTACTACGCGCGGCGCATGGCACAACGTGTAGCGCCAGGAGGCAGGGTCTTCTGTGAAGATATCCAGCCCGAGATGTTGGAGATCATGCGTGAACGTGTTCGTGAAGAAGGTCTTACCAATGTCGAAGCAATTCTTGGGACGCCGACAGACCCCCAACTTCCGGCCGGTGAGGTCGACTGGATCATCATTGCTGATGTCTACCATGAGATGTCTGATCCAGAGCCGATGTTAGCAGGGATACGTCGCGCTCTAGTCCCGACTGGGCGTGTTGCGCTTCTGGAGTATCGCTTGGAGGATGGAAGTGGTGACCAAATTAAGGCAGACCATGTCATGTCAGTTCGACAGGTTGTCTTGGAATGGCAAGCCGCCGGTTTTGAGCTTGAGGCACTGCATGAGTTTTTGCCCAGTCAGCACCTTTTTTTCTTTCGGGTTGCCGGTGGTCAGAGACAAGATTCAATTCTTGGCGATTACGACCTGTTCGAGGCGCTTGATGCAGGTCTTGTTGAGGTCGAGGCGTGGGGTGCAGATGATCAAAATGTCTCTCTCCGAATTCGACGGACAGGAACCGATCCCATTCTGATTACCTCGCCGGTCGGAATGTATTTCGAAGCGTCCAATGAGAAGCGTGACATGGTTGCCCGTCGTGACGGCTGGGTCATTCTTGATGAGGACAATTGGCACGAGTGGTCCATCCGTACGGTGGGTCGTCAGCGTGAAAGAGATTCGCCGACGTCGAATGATGAGTTGACGATACGGCTGCCGTCGACAGCACCAGCAGCGGAATCGGTGCTTTATCAAGTTCAAGTCGGTACGTATACCGTTGGGAATTCTCCGATCCTCTATCCTCCTCGTACGCATGTTGTTGAACAGGCGGCCGTCTGGATTGCCGATGCGGATGAGACTTATCGAGATATGGAGTCTGAGATTGCGGGTCCACGGGTACCACCGTCGTATGCAACGGCATTTGCCTTGGTGTTTGTTGAACGGGCCGGTATTGATGTTACGACGCGACGCGTCTGGGATGAGCGTCAGACGATTTTTCGTGGGCTACGTGACCAAGGATTGAATATCTGGTACCAGCTACAAACACAGTAACCAGAACATGGAGTGTCGTCGCTGTTTATGGCGCGACGAGGGTTTTAGTTCGGACGGTATGGTTGTCAATCATATCGACATCAACGGTGACCCCGAGACCTGTTTGTGTGATCGGAACACTCATGCTGCCGTCTGCAGACATTTCCCATTTTGGTGTGACGGTGTCCTCACGCCAGTAACGCCCTGATGGACTGATATCGCTTGGTAATTTCAAGTGCGGAAGCGACGCAAGCGCGGCGGAGTACGCTCGTCCAATTCCGGTTTCGAAGTGGCTGCCGCAGAACGCAGCTACTGCATGATGTTGGCAGAGATCATGAATGGCTTTTGCCTGCGTAAACCCACCGACACGGCTGGCTTTGATATTTATGATGCGACCAGCACGGAGAGAGAGCATGGCCTCAGCAGTTCCTATATGAGTAATGGATTCGTCAAGACAGATTGATGAGCCGATCCGGTCCTGTAATTCGGCATGTCGTTGAAGGTCATCTGGGGCGAGTGGTTGTTCGATGAGCAGTGGGTGATACGCACAGAGGTCGCTTAAATGATCGGCGTGATCCAATGAATATGTGCCCATGCCGTCGACCGCGAGCGGGGCTTCGGGTCCGAGCGCTTCTCGCGCCGCACCAAGGTATTCGATGTCTGACCCTGGTTGGATACAAATTGTGATCTTCTGATATCCCAGAGAGAGTGCGTGGCGCGCCTGGTCGACAAGAATGTCTGGTGTTGGCTGTACGGCGAGCACGATGCCACCGAGAAAGGTCTCGGTGTTGCCACCGATCACGTGTGCAAGGCTCTGTCCTTCCCGAATCGACCTCAGTGCCCACGTTCCCATTTCAATAGCCGCTTTAGCGGAGCGATGGCCCCGGATTCCACGATTCAACAGGCTATCCACTTCGGTTGGGTGATTGAGACTGGTTCCGAGGATTCTCGGGCCCAGCCAGTTGGTAATGGCGAGCCATGCAGTGTCGATCGTTTCCGGCGAGTCGGTTGGTCGGTTGTCGACAGAGCACTCACTCCAGATAGTGACGCCATCACTGTCGGTCAACGTGACTAAGAGCACCCTGCGCTCTTCGATTGGAAAAAGTGACCATTCTGCAGGGTTTTGCACTCCGAGTTCGATTTCTCGCAGTGTGATTCGTGCCAGGCGAAGACTCATTGCTGTTCTCATGGTAGCGCCTCGGTAGAATTAGTCCATGCGAGTTCAATCATTTGCCGTTGTTGCTCTCTGTGCGTCTGTAGTTCTTGGGGCCCAGGAAGACTCAAGCCCTGCTGATGAACGGGACTTACCACTTGACCCGGAGCGAACATTTTCGCTGGACACGGATGAAGGCACATGGATTTCTGTCGATGTCAGTCCGGATGGAGACACGGTGGTGTTTGACCTCTTGGGTGACCTGTACACGATGCCTTTAACCGGAGGAGAGGCGGTGTCGCTGACGGAGGGTATGCCGTACGACAATCAGCCACGATACAGCCCTGACGGGTCCGAGATAGTTTTCGTATCGGACCGCGATGGATCTGAGAATTTGTGGCTGATCGACATTGCCTCCAAAGAGACACGTCAATTGACGAATGGCTCGACCAAAAGTTATGAGTCTCCTGAG
>CAZUZW010000127.1:0-2977 GCA_964624855.1 uncultured Vicinamibacteraceae bacterium | reverse complement strand
GTACGTTTGACAAATGGAATGGAAGTGACAGCTTACATTCCTGGTGAAGGCCACAACTTACAAGAACACTCTGTTGTTTTAGTTAGAGGTGGAAGGGTTAAAGACCTTCCTGGAGTTAGATATAACGTTGTTCGAGGGACACTCGATACAGTAGGCGTTTCTGAGCGTCGGCAAAGTCGGTCCAAGTATGGTGCTAAACGGCCGAAAGCCTAGTGTTTGGTTGAGAAATTAGTTCCTGATGAGAAGAGAGATACAGTATGCCGCGTCGACGTGAAATTCCTAAACGCGAAGTTCCGGCGGACCCACTTTATAACAGCACTTTGGTGACTAAGTTCGTTCGAATGTTAATGAAGGGCGGCAAACGGAACACTGCCGAACGGACGTTGTACGGGAGCCTGGACATAATTAAAAGCCGGACAGGTGATGACCCGCTAAAGATCTTTAAGAAGGCGGTCGATAACACTAAACCAAGTTTGGAGGTCAAGTCGCGTCGAGTCGGAGGTTCGAATTATCAGGTTCCGATCGAGGTGTCGCCGAATCGCCGGCTGTCATTGAGCATTCGTTGGATCACAACGTATGCCCGTAGTCGTGGTGATGGAAAGACGATGAAAGAGAAACTCGCGAACGAATTGATCGATGCGTCGAATCTCAGAGGTGGTTCTGTCAAGAAGCGAGAGGACACCCATCGCATGGCTGAAGCCAATAAGGCTTTTGCGCACTATCGTTGGTAGGTAGATTGTGACGACTACTGAGACACCTGTTCTTTCTCGTTCGGTAAAGCAAACTGCTCGAGTTGGTGGTCAAAGAGCTAACAATATGGCAAGGCAAGTTCCTTTAGGTCGCACGCGTAACATCGGCATCATGGCTCATATTGATGCTGGAAAGACGACGACAACTGAGCGCATCCTCTACTACACGGGAATTACGTACAAATTAGGTGAGGTTCATGATGGGACCGCCGTGATGGATTGGATGGAACAGGAGCAGGAGCGAGGAATTACCATCACGTCGGCTGCGACAACATGCTTTTGGCGAGAGCATCGGATCAATATTATTGATACGCCTGGACATGTTGACTTTACCGCTGAAGTTGAGCGTTCCTTGCGTGTGTTGGATGGAGCAGTCGCGGTATTCGACGCGGTTGGTGGAGTTGAACCGCAATCTGAAACTGTCTGGCGACAGGCTGATAAGTACTGTGTTCCGCGTATTTGTTTTGTTAACAAGATGGACCGTGTTGGGGCTGATTTCATGGGCACACTTAATCAGATTCGCAAGAAGTTACAGGCTAATCCTGTCGCGGTTCAGTTTCCGATGGGTGCTGAGGACGAATTTGAAGGCGTGATTGATTTGGTTTCGATGAAGGCTATTCGTTACAAAGATGAAACATTGGGCGCTGAGTCTATTGTTGAAACGATACCAGAGACCTACGAATCTAGAGCTCGTGAGCTGCGGGAACAGTTGATCGAAAAAGTAGCGGAATCTAATGATGTTTTGCTGGATAAGTATGTCCATGGTGAAAACATTACCGAAGACGAGATTCGCACCGCGATTTATCGCAGAGTGCTTGAGTCCGTGACGGATGAAGAGGCACCGTTTGTGCCGGTGCTTTGCGGTTCGGCTTTTAAGAATAAAGGGGTTCAGCCGTTGCTGGACGCAGTAGTTGACTATCTCCCATCTCCCGATGATGTGCCGCCGATCGTTGGTAACGACCCAAATGCCAGCGACGAGAAGCCGCTTGAAAGAAGGGCCGACGACGATGCTCCGTTTGCTGCTCTCGCTTTCAAAATCATGACTGATCCTTACGTCGGCCAGTTGGCTTTCATTCGTGTTTATTCAGGGGTAATGAAGTCTGGGGCGACGATCTATAACCCCATACGCAATCGAAGTGAGCGTGTGGGGCGATTGCTTAAGATGCATGCGAATAAGCGTGAAGAGATTAAGCAGGTGTATGCCGGTGATATCGCTGCGGCAGTTGGGCTCAAGAGTGTGGCTACTGGTGACACAATTTGTGACCAGCAGGATCCGGTTGTTCTTGAGTCGATGGACTTTCCGAGTCCAGTTATTAGTTTAGCGATTGAACCAAAGACTAAAGCCGACCAGGAAAAACTCGGTCAGGGTCTCACAAAATTGACTGTAGAAGACCCGACATTTCAGGTAAAGACTGACGATCAGACCGGACAGGTTGTGATATCTGGTATGGGTGAGTTGCATCTAGAGATTTTGGTTGATCGGCTCCAGCGTGAATTTGGTGTGGCGGCGGCGGTTGGTCGGCCGCAGGTCGCATACAAAGAGACGCTGACTCATCAAGCCGAAAGCGAAGGTAGGTATGTTAAGCAGTCCGGCGGTCGTGGGCAGTTCGGCCATGTGAAGATTCGTGTTGTACCAGCTCAACCGGGTCACGGGTTTGAGTTTGTCAATGACATACGCGGTGGGGCTATTCCTCGTGAGTACATTAAATCTGTCGAGGATGGCATCCGCGATGCGATGACGACTGGAGTATTGGCGGGCTATCCGATTGAGGACGTCATTGTTTCTCTGTATGACGGGTCTTATCACGAGGTGGATTCGTCGGAAATGGCTTTTAAGGTCGCGGGGTCTATGGCGTTCAGGGAGGCCGCTCGTAAGGGTGGCACGGAACTTCTAGAGCCGATCATGAAGGTTGAGGTGGTTGTACCGGAAGAGTACATGGGAGACATAATCTCTGATTTGAATTCCCGCCGCGGGCGTGTCCGGTCAATGGATGCTCGTGGTGGCACGCAAATTGTCAATGCACGCGTTCCGCTCGCTGAGATGTTTGGTTATGCCACTGACTTGCGTTCCCGAACTCAGGGACGGGCAACTTATTCCATGCATTTTGATAGATACGAACAGGTGCCTCAAGCCGTAAGTGAAGAGGTTATTGGTCGTATCCAAGGGAAATGAAGGCTCAAAATGGCGAAAGAAAAATTTGACCGGTCGAAGCCGCACGTAAACATTG
>CAZUZW010000126.1:0-3048 GCA_964624855.1 uncultured Vicinamibacteraceae bacterium | reverse complement strand
CAATCCAGTCATCCGGACCATTTTTCCTAGAAAAAAGGCCAATCTAATGATTGGCGTTTTGTTTTTTTTCCATTTGACAGCTTATGGCTATGAATTGGCCGCCAGCGCGGTATCCATGTGGCGCGCCGGAATCAAACTGCTATTTCAAGATGCTATATATCCTCCGGCCGTGTCGCCGTAATCTGTGGAACGAGTTACTGACTGACGAGATAGCCAATACCATTCCGCCCAAGCTAAGCACAATAACGATAATGTCCCATAACGGCCGTCGGCTATACACGAAAGGAAAGTCCAAACTATGAAGGCCGTGATACAACCACCGATTTAGCCGAGTCAAATGCTCTTCCCGAAGGGCAATCCTCCCTAATTTTGGGTCAAGATATAACCATGTGCCCTGTGCATCATCAAAGCGCACCCGAAGCACAGGCAACGACCGGCTTCCGGCGCGGCCATAGTAGTAGGCGTCGTACTGTTCCAGCCAAGTCGAATCCACAACCTTGGTGCCTGCGAGTGCCAAACGTGCTGCCTGATCAAGCTTTTCACGCTCGAAGCCTGCGAACGGACCGGCCTGCGGTGAACCAATCGAAACTAATCGCTTTTCGAATAATCCGGCTGTAAGATTCTGCTGACTATCAGCATGAGATTGAGGCTGCGAAACAGATGCGATCAAGAAGGGCTCTCCCTGAAACTGTCCGACCTCGACTTCCTTAAGAGTCGGACTGTTCCCATACGCTTCAACACCCTCTCGAAGTGCGTTTGCAGTTATCAAACTCAGGTTGAGCGACCCACCCGCCACAGCAGTCCGCTGTGCTACCGTCGGAGAGTTCGGTGGATGCCAGGCCCACGGGTCCAAAGAAAGACCTCCGCTCAATGTCCAGGTAAATGTAGAAAGCCCGAAGACTAGACCGGCATAGTGATGCCAGCGCATCAAGCCCGCATAAGGAGTTGGCGAACGGACGGTCTTTAACCGAAAGCGCCGAACAGGGGACCAGCGCCAGATCCCCCACAGCAGTCCGGAAAGGCAGAGGACACAGCCTACAATCGACAACCCGAGCACCAACTGGCTCCAGAGTCGACCATGCACACGCAGCGGCGTAAAGTACAACCAGTGCAGCACTGGACCGACATAGGCAAAACCACGGGTTTTACGTGTGGTCTTCATCACCGGTTCGCCAGTGCGGTCCGAGACGTAAAGATAGGTGTGTTCCGTATCGCCAGCGGAAATTTTATGAAGCGGCATAAACTGCTGACTCTGCAGGGTCCACTGATCCGGTTCCACCATCCGTGACTGGTACTCTCCGCCATTCGATTGTTCTGGCGACCACCGAGCTATTGCCGCCATCGCTTCCGCCCGAGTCAGCGGTTCCAGTCGTGCCCCGTTATCTGCAAACACTGTGGTCGGGACACCTCGTTCGATAAATCGGTAGACAGGGCGCTCACCCAACATTGAGACTTGAAAACGATCGGGTGCCAGTCCATAGCGCGTGACGGCAGCTTCTGGATTCACACGAACTGTCGATAAATCCAATCGGGGTAATTGGCGGAGGCGTTCGTCGGGTCGTAAAGTAGGCATACCTGCGTACATCATGACGATCCCCGACGCAAACCATAGCAAGAATAGTCCTGCGCACAAGATACCGAGCCACCGGTGGGTATAGATTAGAACCCGTCGCCAATCAAACAACGACTTACGCATAGCACTAGGTTCCTAGGGTGAGTCGAAAGAAAACGCTGTCGTCAATTAAGACGAGGCGAGGCGGTCCTGGGTCAGCAGATTCTCCATTTGAAGTATCACCATTCCAGAAATACACTTCATTCAACAAATTGTGTGCCGAAAGTGTCATCCGTAGCCTACGGTTGTTATAGACGTCGTAGAGAACCTGCTCTGTTGTTCGCCTCCGCCTAGAGACATTGTGCCACCTTTCGACCGACGATTTGAAGTGGAGATTCATCTGTATCGAATGATCCGTGGCTGAGTGCTATGTGTTGTCATCTGGGGAAACCGACCCCTCGACAATGTTGAGCCGGAAACGCATAACCCTAGCCTACGACGACGGTGAATCTGCCGCGAGTTCTCTTTTGGTCTCGTCCCGTTGAACCGCTCGCCGCTTCGTGCTAACTTCACTTGAGCGATTTCTTCCAAGCAGGGGACGCAACTAATGCGAAAATATCGAGCAGTGGAGAACCGCCCTTGACTCACTCAGTGAAATCCAAAATCCGAATTCTCAGCTTTCATTGTATTTCTTTGTGTCTCTGTTTAATTCTGACTGCCTGTGCGTCAATGCCTGTCGCGTGGATAGATGTACCGCTGACGGAACATGTCTACTTTGAGACCCGTCCCACTTACCGGACGGACCAAATAGAAATTCCAGTTCCTGCTAACTCAGACTTGGAATACATGCTGGAGATGAAACAAGGACATTCAGTTTCTTATGAATGGCGATCGATAGACATCTCGAATCCTGAAATGCTCCTTGCGGAGTTTCATGGCCATACGGTTAGAGATTCTGAAGAGCCTGGAAATGTCATGTTTTTCAAGCAAGGTCGTGGCGAGACATCAAATGGCTATCTGGTCGCACCTTTTGACGGCATACATGGGTGGTATTTTTCGAACGAAACGGATAGTGATATCAACATCACCCTTTCACTGTCCGGTTTCTACTCAATCCCATAACTCATTGAACACAAGGGCGGTGTAACACCGCCGACACCGTACGCGGCGGTCGTGCAGTGATATTTTGCGTAGCCCCACGGATTGGCTTCACCTTTTTCCACGAATAGCCAACGCACCTTTCGCCGTACATCAGCGATGATCTCTGGCCCGCGTGTCGTTGAGTCGTCTACGAGCAGTTCAATCGTGATCACGCCCTTCCGGGGTGGCGCCACGCGAGCGACGATTGGAAATGGAGGTTCATCTGTATCGAATGATCCGTAGCTGAGTGCAATGTGTTCGTCATCTGAGGCAACCGACCCCTCGACAATGTTGAGACGGGAACGCATAACCCTAGCCTACGACGACGGTGAATCTGCCGCGAGTTCTCTTTTGGT
>CAZUZW010000125.1:1564-3322 GCA_964624855.1 uncultured Vicinamibacteraceae bacterium | reverse complement strand
AGGGCAGTCATTCGTTCGATGTCCACCGCTGGCCCAATAAAGAAATCCTGTGCAGGAATAACGCGTTCGCCGCCATTGTTGACAACAACCATTTCTGCGTCGAGCGCAACGAGAACGGGAGCTGTGTCAGACGGATTCACCGCCACACATCGACTCGCACCAAGAATCGCATGCTCACGGTTCATAGCAGTAGGCGTGTCGGCATAGCAAATGTTCCCACCAGCACGGTAGCAACTCCACCCATCGCGGTAATACCAGCAACGAGTATCTTGGCCAACATTACCACCAAGTGTTCCTTGGTTTTGAATCTGCGGCGAAGCAGCCTTCGAAGCGGCTTGACCGAGGATTCCAAACTGACTTGAAACATCAGGATGGCGAATGACTTCTCTAAGAGTGGCCATTGCACCAATTTCTATACCACCGGCTGAGGATCGAATCTCACGCAAGGAGGCGATGCCTCCGAGATCAACCACAGCGGCTGGCTTCTGGACACGATCCTTGAACCAGTCCCAAGAATCGAGCCCTCCCGCCAGTACCCATGCCTCGGCCCCATAGCGGTCGAGCACTCCCAACGCTTCCTCTGTACTGGAAGGCTGGAAAAGCTGAAATGCCGGCATTTTGTCGCGAATCACGGCCATTGGTTCTTCTCCTGTACCAAATATGGAACTAGACGTGTGTCTTAAGAGGGTTATGTGCCTCAGGTTCGTTATTAAGCTTCGTCAGAATCATGTCACGCATAATCGGCGAGCGATTGAAATAAACATCGTCACCCAAAGCGTCAGCAATTGCATTAAGTACCGCTCCTGCCGCTGCACCAACCGGTGGCTCGCCAACACCACGAGCACCAATCGGACTAAACGGATCGGGCAGATTCGGAGACGAGAAATCCATCTCCTTCTCATGAGGCACATCAAGAATGGACGGCGGACGGTTCGAATAAAACCGCTTTGCCACATGGAGCCCCCACTGCGGGTCCATAACCCACTTTTGACCTAACGCAACACCAAAGCCCTGCACACCACCACCATGAACCTGAGCCACAAGGTTCGTCGGGTGCAAGACAGTACCAACTTCTGCTGATGCTTTGTAGTCAACAAGTTGCACCGCACCAGTCTCGACATCAACCTCGACTTCTGCAAAACCGATGACATACGACATGTTCCGACCACCGGTTTCGTAGTTGTCTTTAATCGCTACGACAAGGCCACTCCCCTGAAGACCCGTCGCCGAGCGAGTGGTCATCTCATTAATGTCTTCCGGTAACTCGCTACCGTCATAGACGCCACCCATCTCGATGGCACGTTCAGCGGCCTGCGCAAACGTCATGCTTTGCCCGCCTCTGTAGACGCGGCCGTCTGCTACCTGGAAACCATCCGCTGAACCACCGAACCGGTCTGCTGCAATTTCCTGAAGCCGCTTCTTTGCTTCAAGACCCGCAGCCCAGTTGGAACGGGTGTGGGCATGAGTCGTCATACTGCCACCCTGAATTGCACTCCATGGCAGATGTTTACTCGTATCGCCCCATATCACTTCGGCCTGCTCCCAAGGCGTATCCAAAGCCTCCATCGCCGTTCGCGATGTATCTGAGAAGGACTCCGTGCCGAGATTACCAACACCCGTATGGATGGCAACCTTCCCATCAGGACGAATGACGAGCAACCCATCAATACCAGACGTGCCGGCTGAATAGGAACTTATCGCAGCACCGATACCGGTGACCTTCGTCCCGTTCCGCTGCTTACTCCGAGCTTGCATTCC
>CAZUZW010000125.1:0-1464 GCA_964624855.1 uncultured Vicinamibacteraceae bacterium | reverse complement strand
CACGAGGTCTTCCGGGTCCACGCCAATCCAACGCGCCATACCACCTTCGGTCCGCGCAGTACTTTGCGTGGAACAGTGCATATAGCATTTGCCGTTTTGCCAGTAAGCCATCGCCGTTCGTGTTTCAAGCGGTTGGTGCGAGAGGGACGCCGAAAAGACTGACTCATCCAACACCAAGTCTGCTTCAGCAAAACCAGCCTCAACATCGCCCACCTGCCACTCATCGGTCACTTCACCACCAAGCGGCATCACACCATTTTCAAATTCGTTCCAATCGACGTTATCCCACTTAATCGTCTGGAGATCTCGCCCTGCCATCGTGTTCCCATCTAAACGAGCATTGGGTCCACCCGGTCGAAGGCTATCCATCGGATCAAGTGCGAACGGCAGGGGCTCGAAGTCGATCTGAACCGCCTCGATTGCCTCTGCAGCCGTTTCTTCATCGACAGCTGCGATGGCCAGAATCGGGTCGCCTTCATAAAGCGGCTCATTCGTCAGTCCGGCCCTTTGCGGCGCTTCTGCCTCTGGCAGGTCATCAGCCGTCAGAATGGCCTCGACGCCAGGCATCGCCATCGCGGCACTGGTATCAATCCGGCGCACACGCGCGTGTGGCATAGGACTGAGAAGCAGCTTCGCAAATAACATGCCCTCTGCACGAAAGTCCTCGGCATATTTGGAACGGCCGGTAACCTTCGCGATCATGTCGGGTGTTGTGTAGTCCTTACCGACCAGCTTAAAACGATCGTCTGCACCAATCTTGTATTCAGCCATGGTCAGCTCCTCACCCCGTTACGCGTGTATTCCATCGCCCGCTCAGCAACATTGAGGATCCGGTTGTAATCAGCACACCGACAGATATTGCCGGAAAGATGCTCCGCCGCCTCTTTACGGTTCGCGTTCGGGTTCTCATTGGCCAATTCGACCATGTTCATGACGAACCCAGACATGCAGAACGCACATTGGAAACCCTGGAGATCAACAACGGCCTGCTGGACCGGATGAAGCGTGCCATCAGCACTCTCCAGTCCTTCGATCGTCATCACCTCACGCCCGCGCACCTGATGGGTCAAGGTTGAGCAGGAATAATGGGACACGCCATCAATAAGGACCGTGCAAGCGCCACACTCTGCGCGGTCACAACCAATCTTCGTTCCGGTAAGACCAAGTTTGTACCGGAGCGTCATCGCTAATGTCTCCTGCGGAATCACATCAACACGGCGCTGCTGACCATTCACGGTCAACGTTACGAGCCGTTCGACTGCCCCAGGAGCCTGAGCCAACGCAACACCACTCCCATTGCGAAGGACGTAATTCGACGCTGATACCGCTGCGCCGCTGGCGACCACTCCTTTAATAAAGTTACGCCGTGAAACTCCCTGTTCTTCCGTCTGCAACTGTGTATCCTGAACGTCTCCCATGAGACGACCTCCTCGTTGCGCGGCCCGTGCGCCGGAACCGAACCAA
>CAZUZW010000124.1:0-3365 GCA_964624855.1 uncultured Vicinamibacteraceae bacterium | reverse complement strand
GACGAGTCTTGATGCGGATCTTGATTGTGACCGCAGAATCGGCAAAGTCATCGACCCCCAGAACTTCGAGTTCGTCCAGGATGTGCTGGCCGAAGTCTTTGTCTGACTGTATGTCGGCCCCGACATCTCGGAGGACATCGACGACAGTGTCAGTATCTTCTTTATAGGCTACACCGACGTCCATGACCGAATATGAGAATTCTTTTGACATGTTCGAGAGCGTTGTAATGGATCCATTCGGGATGATGTGTACAGTGCCAGAGAGATCGCGCAGAACGACGGTTCGAAGTTTGACTGATTCGACGAGACCACTCGTGTCATCGATTTTAACAACGTCACCGACGTGGATCTGATCTTCAAGGATTAGAAAGAAACCTGAGATGACATCACGAACAAGATTCTGCGCACCGAATCCAACCGCTAAACCACCGATGCCGGCAGCGGTTAGAAGTGGTGTAATGTTGACACCGAATTCTTCCAAAATCATGAGGGTGGCGGCGCCGATAACCAGAACGTTGACGGCATTCTTGACGAGTCCGCCTATCGTATGTAGACGATTGGCAAAATCGAGTGTGTCCCGGTTGTCGCTACCTCGATCTGCCACAACAGCCTCGAAATGATCAATTCCGAGTGAGGCAACGCGGGTAGCGAAATATGCCAACGCTGCGATTAGGAGGATTCTGAGTCCCTCACCAACCAACCAAGTGCTTGTTCTCTCAAGCGATAACCCATAGCCGAGTTCGACACCGAGCATTTCAAAGATTGGTCGAGTTATTAAGGCTAGGACACTAACGAATAAGAGAGTCCGTGTGATTCGAATTGGTCGGCGTGTTATTGCGTCGCGAAACCCAGCACCTTCCGTTTCTGCGCTTACCGCCAAAAACCCGAGTCTGACAATGCGGGACCCTAGTTGCGCAACGACTAGAGCAACGATGACAGAGAGACCGAGTCCGACGGCGATATCCTGCCAATTCATTTCAGCGAACATCACAATCCTTTCGAAGACGGTGAAGACAGATGAGTATTACCTAGGACGTCCTTACTTCCCGCGGTTGTTTCAAAGTCAGTTTCAACTAATCCTGTTGAAGGTGACCATTGGACTCTTCTTGCGGCGAGTGTTTCGTTTGGTCGGTAGAAATAGATGCGCACCTCAGCGTAAGCGTCCTTTACCAATTCAGTCAGTTCTAGGGCGATAGCAATCGTCTCTGCCATTCGGTATGTGTGAACGTTTACTACTAACACGCCGTGACCTGACCAATAGTTGGCAACTTGCCATCCGAGGCCCCGGGTTGAGGAACGACCAGCCGGCGCGGTTGTTGATGCGCCCAGTGACCAGACGGGTGGTTCTTGCACGAGTGGGGTCCCGTTCGACAGAGCAAATGTCTGATGAATTCCATAGAATACCGCCACGATTGCGATTAGGCTGGTCAACAGAAACAACTTACTCATAGTTTGGGGTACACTAGCACGGACAGAGTATGGTTATATACTTCTGTTCGGGTCTCACAAATTGGCGTTTGACTAACCCGTAGTGGAGATGGGGTTCTGTGTAGCCCTGCCGTAGTGAGGAGGATTTATGAGGTGGCTCATTACTCTTGTAGTACTGGCTGTTACGGTTATGCTGGTAGGTAACGTTCAGGCCCAGGGCCTAATGCCTGGTGATGCCGCCCCAGCGTTCGAATTACCAGGGAGTGACGGTAAGACCCATCGGTTAGCTGACTATGCTGGGAAAACAGTAGTCCTAGCGTGGTTCCCGAAGGCTTTTACAGGTGGTTGAACGGCCGAATGCAAGTCGCTGAGTGAAAGCAGCGACCAGTTGAGTCAATTCGACATTGCCTACTTCATGATCAGTGTCGACGATGCCCCCACCAATAAAGAATTTGCTGAGTCTCTTGATGCAGGTTTCCCACTGCTAAGCAATCCTGATAAGGATGTTGCGATGGCTTATGGTGTGGTTAATGAAGAGCGTCAGTTTCCATTTCGTTGGACGTACATCATTGGGCCGGATGGCACGATTCTGCGAATTGACAAAGAAGTAGCACCTGCAACAGCTGGCCAGGATTTGGTCGCACACTTGACGGACTTGGGTGTAGCAGCCCGTTAGTTTAGCTAAGAAAGAGAACGGGTTCCCGGATCACAGTTGGGCTTCGGGCACCCGTTCTCTTTCTTTATAGGTATTGGAATTAGTCTGTCTTCCGAGATTCTGGTTTATCCTGAACTTCGTCTTTGAAGCCTCGTATGGCTTGGCCCATGCCACGACCCAAGCCCGACAGGCGATTGGCGCCAAAGATTAAGATCACTATAAAGAAAATGATTACAAGTTCGGGTAGCCCAATCGGGCCTATGAACGCAAATAGCGGTGTATTCATAACGGTTCCTTCCTCCAGCCTCTGAATGAACCTGTGCTTTAGGATACCACGCCTCTTCACTGGATGTTGAGGTGTTAACGCGAGTCTACATCTCCGAAATGAACACTAGCTGCTAGCGAGTTTACTCACAGAAAATGTGCCTGTCTCTATTCTGAGTAACTGTTTCCTTGATTAGATAATCGTAGGAGGGAATCGTAAAATTGAAAAAGAGCTCAACCTTGATGTCGTAATTTGGCCAGTCATGAAAAACCGTGCTGACATGCGTGAATATAGCACGAGACAGGACTCTGGCATGTTAGGCTACGATTCCATCCATCCTCTCAGATCATGAACGAAACACAGCAAAACCTTGAGCTAGGGGAGACGGGCGCGGACCGATTTGAAGCGCTTCGTCGGAAGTCAGGACTCATCCTGGCGCCGGTGGCGTTTGTCGGGATCCTCGCGTTTCCGATGGAAAGCCTGTCATCTGAGGCGCACCGGCTGGCAGCCGTGCTAACGCTCGTTATCATTTTCTGGGTAACGGAGGCATTGCCGCTCGCCGTCACGGCGTTACTCGGGCCGACACTCGCGGTGTTACTGCGGGTCGCGCCAGTCGGCCAGGCATTTGCACCGATGGCGAATCCGACGATCTTTCTATTTCTCGGCAGTATCATCCTCGCCCAAGGCCTGATCGTGCACCGTGTTAACGAGCGGATCGCGCACAGCGTGTTGTCATGGAAGATCGTTGGTGGGCGACCGGGTCGGATCCTTATCGCGTATGGTCTGCTGGCCGCCTTCTTGTCTGCTTGGATGAGCAACACGGCAACTGCAGCCATGCTCGTGCCAATAGGGATGTCACTGATCGCCTTTATGGAGGCGGAAAAGGCGGTGCCGTCGTCTTACGGTACGGCTTTGATGTTGATGACCGCCTACGGATGTTCTATCGGCGGAATGGCTACCCCGGTCGGAACCCCACCCAACTTGATCGCAATTGGAATGGAGGACAATCTCCTAGGT
>CAZUZW010000123.1:0-3488 GCA_964624855.1 uncultured Vicinamibacteraceae bacterium | reverse complement strand
CAAGGTGGAGGTCAGTTATACGGACGGCCGACCGAGATTCAACTCAATTCCAGAAGACAATTTTGAAATAAAGGCCGACCTCGGGCTTTTGGCGATGGGTTTTGTCGGACCAGAAAGAAATGGCCTGCTGACCGAACTAGGTGTTCAACTAACGGACCGAGGAACGGTCTCGCGAGACAAGCAATGGATGACGTCTACTCCCGGCATTTTTACAGCAGGAGACATGCAAAAAGGCCAGTCCCTTATCGTCTGGGCTATCGCTGAGGGTCGGAGCGCTGCTCGGAGTCTGGATGCCTATCTGATGGGCTCATCAACTCTTAGGGCACCTTTGTAGACACCGATACTGCTAACGCGGTTCGCAACAACGATGAAGAAGAAAGTCTCGTCTGAAGCAACGTTTCTGGCGACACTGGCTGACGTTAACCGCGCGCTAGCTGCAGCTCGCAGTCCACGCGCTGGTTTGCAGCGTGGTCTCCAAATCCTGGGGCATCTCTACGGAGTTTCTCGAACCTCCGTCGTTCTGCAGAACCCGGACACAAATCGCTTGGAGATCGAAGCCTCCGAAGGTCTAACCGCCGAGGGTCGTAAGGCAACATGGAAAGCTGGCGAAGGCATAACGGGTCAAGTCGTTCAGACAGGCCGTCCAGTGGTGGTGCCTCGAATCAGTCAAGAACCAACTTTTTTGCATCGGACCGGGCGGCGACTCAAAGCCAGAACGTCAGAGACTTCCTTCATCTGTGTGCCCATCGCTGGGCAACGAAAACCTGTCGGAGCTATGAACGTTGACTTACCTTTTGTTAAAGACCGTGACTACGATCGAGACCTTCAGCTATTCCAGGTAGTTGCCACGATGTTTGGCCAAGCACTCCGGGTTAAGCAGTTAGTCGAAGCCGAACGACAACGTCTACTTGACGAAAATATCCACCTCAAGGAAGAACTGAAAGAACGTTACGATTTTTCACAGATCATCGGCACCAGCGGTCCGATGAGACAAGTCTTCGAACAAATCGCTCGTGTCGCAGCAACCAATACGACCGTCCTTATTCGCGGTGAGTCTGGTACTGGCAAGGAACTGATTGCCCATGCGATACACTACAACTCCGCTCGATCGAAAAGCCCTTTCATTAAAGTCAGTTGTGCAGCTTTACCGGATTCATTGATTGAATCGGAGCTGTTCGGTTATGAAAAAGGTGCGTTTACTGGTGCAAACGAGCGTAAGAAAGGCCGTTTCGAGCGCGCTGAGCGAGGCAGCTTATTTCTGGACGAAATTGGTGACATCAATCTCTCTACTCAGGTCAAGCTCCTCAGAGTCCTCCAAGATCGTGAATTCGAGCGACTTGGCGGCACAGAATCAGTCAAAGCGGATGTGAGGCTAATCGCCGCGACCAATGCCGACCTAGAGAAGGCAATCGCCGCTAAAACTTTTCGAGAGGACCTCCATTATCGACTTAATGTGTTCAGTATTTTTGTACCACCACTGCGAGACCGGAAGACAGACATGCTTTTGTTGGCAGACAGCTTTCTTGAAAAATATGCTGTGGAACATGGAAAAGCGATCAAACGTATATCAACGCCAGCTATTGACATGTTAATGGCCTACCACTGGCCAGGTAATGTCCGAGAGTTAGAAAATACCATTGAACGCGCTGTGCTGGTCTGTGATGGAAGTGTAGTCCATGCCCATCACCTTCCCCCCACGCTTCAGACAGCGGAGGCGTCAGATACACTCACAACCTCATCACTGGCCGAAGCAGTCGGGGCTTATGAGAAGGACCTGATTCAAGACGCCCTCAAAACTACACGCGGGAATCGGCTACAAGCCGCGAAACTCTTAAACTCAACTGAGCGAATCATCAGCTACAAAGTCAAGAAATACGACATTGATGGTCGCCGGTTCAGAGACTAACCTGTGGATTACAAATTGCGATGACGTCATCTGAGCTAGGGGTCTCGCCGACGGATACTACGTCCGCAGCGCCTCTGCAAAATCACCTAGACCAAGCCAAAGCGGAACTGATTCAAAGAACTCGAACGGCCGGCGCCGGACTCACGGCTCTTGGTGAGTACTCTGACCAGATCGACGGACTGCTCTACCAGATACACAAGAAAGCCCAGCAAGACACAGAAGCGCCTCATGCGCTCATTGCTGTTGGTGGTTATGGCCGCAGGCAAATGTTGCTGCATTCAGACGTGGATATCCTTATCGTATTCGACCAACCGGTTGGACCTTCTGAAGAAACCTTTCTAAAGTCGATGTTGCACCCTCTGTGGGATCTTCGACTGGAAGTAGGCCATCATGTTCGAGAACTTGCCAACCTTAAAACCGTGGAAAGTGAAAATCCAGAGTACTTAGTGTCTCTTCTTGACGCTAGATTTCTCGCGGGCGACACGACGCTATTCAAAGACTTTTCCAAGTCTTGTCTTACGGACAATGCCGCTTGGCGAACCGGCACGCGCGAGGCTCTATGTGAACTCATTAGGAAGCGACATTCGCAATTCGCGAACACGCTCTACCATCTGGAACCTGACATCAAAAATGTGCCTGGTGGGCTTCGCGATATTTCGGCAAGCCGGATGTTGCAAACTTTGGCAGACTCACACCCGCTACTCACCCTCGAGGTCGGACGACTCGCCGAAGCTGAAGATTTCATGCTTCGTATTCGCTCGATTCTGCACCTAGAGCGCGGCAGAAATCTCAATCTGCTAAGCCACGAACTTCAGGACATTGTGGCATCGGCGTTCAACTTGGGAAATTCGACCCGTCGTCGCATAGTCGAAACATTGATGAGTACATACTTCCACCATGCACGTATTGTAAGCCGTTCGTTGGCCGAATCAACCAAAGCTCTGATACCAGTCTCTGACAACAAACCAGTCCCCGTCGGCGACCAATTGGTAAAACAGTGCGGGGAAGTGTCATTCATAGATGGCACACATGCATCGATGCGTCCAGATACATGGCTGACCGCCTTTGAAGTTGCCCTCGACGAAGATTGCGGCGTATCGCCGGAAGTCTTAACCTGTATCGAGCGTCATGGTGACCGCTACTCACCTGAACGATTTTTCCCAACAGAGGAACAGCGGGACTGTTTGCTACGTATTCTAAAGCCTAAACCAGGTCTATATGCCCGACTGTCTGAAATGCACGACAGTGGCCTTCTTGGCCGCATGTTTCCAGAATTTCAGAAAATCTACTGTTGTGTTATTCGAGACTTTTATCACAAGTTCACTGTCGACGAACACACCTTGCGAACGATTAAGAACCTTGAGTCTCTGTGCAATCCCAAACGGGAAAGTCGAAGACGATTTAGCAATTTACTCGAAGAATTACCAGCATCCGAACTATTGGTACTGTCACTCCTTTTCCACGACGTCGGGAAATGGACCAACCGAAACCACTGCGAGGAAGGGGTTCGGATGGCTCTGGGAGCTCTCCGACGAATTCGACTACCCGAACGCGACATCGCCACCGTATCGTTTCTGATCCG
>CAZUZW010000122.1:0-3536 GCA_964624855.1 uncultured Vicinamibacteraceae bacterium | reverse complement strand
GGGTCCGCATACATCGTGATCCGGTTCGGTATGCCGTTGTTGAACCGATACGCAGTGTTCTGGTTTTCGAACTGGTAGACGTTGTCGACCAACTGTTCGATTTGGGTTCCGACCTTAAAGTTGTGTGAACCGGTCACGTAGTTCAATGAGAACCGCTGGCTGTGACGGTCCGTGTTGTTCGGGTCGCCCCGTTGAAACCCGAACGTCCCATATTGTAGGCCCCGCCCGGTGTCAGTGACTCGAACGTGGGTCGGTTCCACACCCGGCATCCAGAAGCTGTTCCACTGGGAAATAGCCGCCGCGCCGCCCGCCTCGAGGAGCAACCGACTGGTTACTGTCGAGGTCCAGGTGTATTGAATCAAGCGGTTCGGGTCGAAGCGATAGCCAGGTTGAGATTCCATCGCTCGCCCTGCCGTAGTCGTGCCACAGTTACAGGCTCGTTGCTCGTCATAGGTGACGTTGATCTTGTTGTTCTGCGTCATCTGAAAAGTGCCGCGGAACAGAGCCGAGTCGTACCATTCGAGCCGCCCGCTGTAGCGGTCATCCGGACGGTCCACCCAGGGAACATAATTCACAACCTGTCGAAGTGGTTGTGTCGCAGTGTCCCGACCCACCCAATCTGCGTCGGCCGGCGACAAATACCGCGGCTGTCCGGTCGCCGGCGCCCCTGGCGCCGTGCTCTGGTTCCAGAACGTGCCGGCAGCAGCACGCGCGAAGCCCCAGCTTCGGATGGCCGTGAAATACCACAGTCTGTCCTGGATGATTGGGCCACCCAGGCTCATCCCTTTGTCGAACATGCTGATCGTCTTGTTCGACTCCGTCGCCCCTTTGGACTCGAGCGCCGGGGTCAGGTTGGAACTCTCGAAGCTGTCGTTTGTGAAGAAGCCGTTAAAAACGCCGCTGAAAGTGTTCCCACCTTCCTTCGGGATAGTGTTGATGACGGCGCCGTCGGCGTTCGTGTCGGCCTGAATGCCGCTGGTCTGTGCCACAAACTCCTGCACCGAGAGCGAGTTGATCTGGTAGCTGCTGTTACCGGAGCTGTTTTCAACCCCCATGCCGTCGAAGGCAACCTTTGTCCCGGCTTTACCATGGAAATCCCCGGGCTGAGAGTAGCCGCCGCCGACATCCGCCAAGCCGCTAAAGCCGGGCGTGACGGTAATAAGGTTGTTCACGTGCTTCATGCCGATGGGGAGCTGCGCCAACGCCTCGGCGTCGATCGAAGACTGCCGGCGGACATTCTGGATGTCCACCACCGGCGTCGCACCGGTGACTGTGATCGTCTCCTCGATTCCACCGACACCCAACTCTGCGTTCACGTTGGCTGTGAAGCCCGCCGTGAGCTCGATTCCTTCCCGGAGGATCTGGTTGAAGCCCGGAAGGCTGAAGGTAACGTCATAGGCGCCAGGCGGCAAGGCCGGGATGGCGTATCGTCCTTCCCCGTCGCTGATAGCAATTCGCTGTCCCTCGATGAGGACCGGGCTCGCGGCGGTTACCGTGACACCAGGCAAGACCCCGCCGGTGTCATCGGAGACGACACCGCCAATTCCAGCGTCTTGGGCTGACGCAGCTTGTGTGAGAAAAAGACTTCCTACGAGGATGAAGACAACACGAGCAAGGCCTGCACGACGAGTCCACATACATCACTCTCCTATACGAGATGACACACGCGGGTGACCGGTTTTCCCTTGAAATCCAGTTCCCAAGTGTGACCTGAGCGTCACGAATACAAATTTAAATCCGTTTCTAGCACCGTATAACCACTGCAGTCAACAAAAAACTGGTTTAAATACGAGCAATTGATTAGAGAGAATTGGAAGGTCAACCAAACTGTGAAAGTGTGGTGAGTATGGCAGGCGAGGGTTACGGGTGATGACTCAGATGGAGAAGGAGCGGTGATGAGCCAAATTATTCCCTTGGGCGATTCACTGGTTCGGATGAAGCCGTTCGAACCCTAGAAAATCTATATTCCTAAGCCTAACTTCAAAACGTGAGTCTTATTATGAGCCGTGGCTATCACATTAAGCGAACTGGCAGCTATCGGATTAATACAGCTAACTGCCACAAAGACTTCTGACCGGTTTTAGATATACGGCCACGGATATTAACAAGACCAGTGTTATCGCCCAATAGCTTCGGCAACTGAAACTGTATCCGCACTCGCAACCGCCCTTCACCCTACGCGAAAGGCACATCCTCCCGGGTCCTCACTCACCTCCCGTACCACTCGTGGAGCCTATCGCCAGGTGGAACCTTACGAGTCACGTCGATAATCATCGTTTCGCTTTCCCAACGCTTCACGAGTTGCTCTTTCCGAAGGCCTCCATACATGAACTCCTCGGCGAACTCGATACAGCGATAGTCGAACAGTTGTGCATTGGGCTCCATCCGACGATACAGCGGCATCGAAATCGTCCATGGCCTGGTAAACACTGCGGGGTCCTCGATGGTTACCTCGTATTGAATCACGTTTGGCGTCTGTAACGTCAGCCTTTCCGTCAGCGTCAGCTGCTCACTGTGGTGATTACCCGCACGATCGAACCAATTTCTACCATTGAAATAATTGCTGTCGACGACAAGGGTGTCCCCCTCCCAACGACCAAGCGAGAATCCCATATACGTGTAGTCTGGAGGGAGAGTCGTTTCAGGGTCCATGTGAATCACGCGGGCCGCATTCGAGAAGGTGAACCCCATCTGTATCTGATTGGCACCCTGTGTAACCGAAAATGGATAGGGCATATACATCGCCCGCGGAACCCCTGGCAAATAGCACTTCAACTCGGGATCACGGTCGACCCAATTGTCAAAATTCGCCTGCTTAATGACAGCTGCTTCCGCGGTGTACGGAATTTCGCCATCACCGTCGACCACACCAAGGGACCCCGGAACACCCGCCGCCGCACCCAATGCCAAAACCGGAGCAGCCGGAACCCGAGCGTAGTCGTACGGATAAGGTCCCTCCTGTGTGATCATCCCCGGACGGGCTGCGTGCGCTTGAAGGTCCCAGTGTGCTTCGTTATTTGCCTGCCAGATACCACTAAAGTCGGGGTTGCCGTCTGGCGTACGAGGCACCGCTGCTCCCTGATTGCTAGCCGAATTGCATGCGGCAACACCTGCAACAAGCAGAACCACCATCATCACACTCTTGACACGGTCCACCATACGCCTTACTCCTTCGACAATCTCGCGTTCTTGAATTAGGCCCTTACCGCAACGGATTCGCATCTTCACCTTCATCAGCATATCCAGCAGCAAACCCACCGCATGCACCAAGACACTTCAGCGCCGGATCCTCGCCCCTGCCCTCCTCGAACGCACGCTCATCCTCTCGTGCACCGATAAGCAGGGCCGCCATGCCGTAGTTGCCCTCGTGGCAGCGCGGTTCATAGTAGATGCGATTCATCTGGTCTTCCTGTTTCTTCAGCGTCTGAACCGCAGTCCATGGTGCTACCCACGTCGTCGGATCTTCAACGGTAACGGTGTACTCAAGAGTGTCCGCATCTACGCGCCTCCACCGCTCAATAAGGTGCAGATCTTCG
>CAZUZW010000121.1:1357-3585 GCA_964624855.1 uncultured Vicinamibacteraceae bacterium | reverse complement strand
TTCAAGCGCAACTTATGGAGCACGGGAACGAGGTTGCTCTCGAGCAAATCATGGACCGGACCCATGGCAGTGTGTATTCAAAAATGGGTGAGGACCACGACCCAGGGATGGCCAAGGTTGCAATGTTTATTGAGGCGCATTAAGGGCGTCGGTGAATAGATGATACGTGAGCGGCGGGTGGGGTGTAGTATCTCGTCGCTCGCGACTGCCGTAAATGTTTACTTGCTGCGGCTCCGTACGTTTGCAAATTGGTGACTTAACAAGCTGCCGTATTCTGCGGCCATGAATCACTCTGCACGGGAGTGGGAGCTAAAGGATGGCAGATGTATTCCGGGTTAGTCGAATTTCACCGGTGATAGGTGCGGAGGTGTCGGGTCTTGATCTTTCTGTGGCGATGGACGACGGCACTCTGGATTTGCTTCGGGACGCGCTGTCTGAACACTTGGTGCTCTTCTTTCGAGACCAAGAACTGACCCATGAACAACATAAAGCAATAGGGCGGCGATTTGGTGATCTGCACGTCCATCCGGCTGCGCCGAAGGATGAAGAACATCCTGAGATTCTCGTTGTGCATGGAGACGCTAAAGTTAAATTTGTAGCCGGGCGTATGTGGCACTCCGATGTGTCATGTGATGTGGAACCTCCGATGGGCAGCATCCTCCGGGTTGTTCAAGTCCCGTCTGCTGGTGGAGACACTCTGTTCGCCAGTATGTATGCCGCGTTTGATGGACTTTCGGATCAGATGCAGCGGTTCGTCTCTGGTCTAACGGCAATCCACGAGGGAGAGCAGTACTATCGGGGTACATATGGAAGTGGGCACTTGCGCGATGCGGTACATCCGACAGCTGAACATCCCGTAGTTCGTACTCACCCGATCACACGCCGACAGGCTCTCTACGTGAACGAGGGTTTTACGACTCGAATTATGGAGTTGCCTTTACCAGAGAGCGACGCGCTTTTAGCGTTTCTGTTTAAGCACTGTGCGGAACCCGCGTACCAGTGCCGATTCCAGTGGAAAGAGAATTCGATTGCGTTCTGGGACAATCGCTGCACCCAACATTTGGCTATTTGGGATTATTACCCCGAGGTTCGTCATGGTTACCGAGTGTCTGTTCAGGGGACGCGTCCCTTTTACGACCCGAGCTTTCCCGGATAAAGGCATGATGCATCATGGGTTGGTTAACGTCGGAACCTGGGAATTATGAGTAATATTGTCGTACGAATGACAGCGGCTCTACCGGGGGTTTTGCTTGCCGTGAGCGGTGTGGGCTGGTTGACTGACCCAGCCACGGCGGCTGATAGTCTCGGTATGCCGCTGTTGGATGGAATCGGGCGCAGTACTCAAATTGGTGACTTTGGCGCGTTCTTTTTGAGCGGAGCAGGTATGGCATTCATTGGTGCGTGGACGGCTCAACCCGCCTGGCTGTTGGCTCCGGCCTTATTACTCGGTAGTGCAGCTGGGATGAGAGTGTTGGCATTTCTTGCGCATGGCGCACCGTTTGCGACGATGTTTGTCGCGGTCGAATTGGTCATGACCGGAGTCTTGGTGACGTCGGCCCTCTTGCTGTCTCGGGCGGGACGATTGTCAAAGTCGTAAATTTGAAGCCACGAAGGGTGCTGGCATCTTTGCGAACGCCTCCCTCCTAAGCCTCTAACGGATTCAATCGTCTTCGTCTCGGTGCGTTGGACCGGGAAGCTACTGCCAAACCAAAAGCAGTCAATTGCATATGCGTGATCGAGTTGTTGTGTACGACGGATAACCTGCAAGCTGAATAAACAACAACTATCTGTTGAAAACACTTTTTATATAAAGTGTTTAGAAGTAAAAATGGTGTTGAATTCGGATGAATAGACGAACCGTAGCGACTGAGCTCTGTCGCCAGAGTGAAATGAGGCCTTATGGAGATGTTGACGCGTAACGTGCTGTGCTTCACCGTGATTCTCGGATTGAGTTACTTGCCGATCGGACTTGGTGCGGGTCTGGCTGCCCAAGCGACGGGGACGGAGAATCAGTCAGAACGTCTGGACCCCTGTGTGTCACCTGCAAACAGGATTGTCGCGGAGAATTGTCTCCCTGGAAATCCACGTGAAGAATGGGATGTTGGTTTTGAAGGTGATCCTGAGATTCAAGGGTTTGCGACTGACATCAGTGTGAATTTAGGGGAAACGGTCTCATTCAAGATTAGAACGCATTCACCTAGTTATCGAATCGATATCTATCGAATGGG
>CAZUZW010000121.1:0-1257 GCA_964624855.1 uncultured Vicinamibacteraceae bacterium | reverse complement strand
TCGATACGGACCGTCGCGGTGAGCAGATTCAGGGTCATCGAGTGTTTGTTTCTGGAGGGCACGATGCATACTGGTCAGGAGCCCAGCGAGAACATGTAGAAGCAGCTCGCGACGCCGGTGTACATCTCGCCTTCCTTGGCGGTGGCGTCAGCATGTGGAAGAGTCGATATCGGGCCAGTATCGATGGCTCCGAAACACCGTATCGCACGCTAGTGTCGTTTCGGGAGACGGTCTCGCACGGCAAACTCGACCCGCAGAAAGAGTTGTGGACCGGTACGTGGCGTGACCCGCGAGAGTTCAATCCGGAGGGGGCCAGGCCTGAAAATGAGCTCGTCGGCACCATCGCCACGGTGGGAAGGTTCCGGAATGATCGAATTCAGGTTCCCGCCAGTTATGGACAACGTCGGTTTTGGCGAAACACAGCGGTCGCGACTCTTGAGGACGGCGACAGGGCCGTGTTTGGTCGTGGGATTCTCGGGCACGAGTGGGACCAAGATATTGATAATGGCGTTCGACCTGCCGGCCTCATTCGGTTGTCAGAAACGACGGTCGACAATCTGGCCTATGTGCAGGATTGGGGGTCGCTCTACGATTCTGGAAGCGCGACTCACCACATGACATTGTATCGGGCGTCAAGTGGCGCGTTGGTGTTTAGCGCTGGAACCGTCCAGTACGCCTGGGGACTTGACGATTTGCACAACTACTGGACCAACCCTGATCGTGGGCGAGTCCGACCAGACCCGATGGGTGCCGTTCCCGAAGTTCAACAGGCGACGGTGAATCTGTTCGCCGATATGGGCGTGCAACCCGGTAGTCTGCAGTCGGAATTGACGCCGGCCGAGGCATCTCAAGACACGACGGGACCGTTGGCGAGGATCGAGGCCCCGAGGAACGGTGCCCTAGTGGATCAGGTTGTAACAATCACAGGAACCGCTGTTGATGACGGTGGTGTGGTGGCCGGCGTCGAAGTCTCGGTTGACGGGGGCGCGACGTGGCATCCGGTGATGGGGACGGATGAATGGCACTATGACTGGCGCGTACCCAGAGACATAACACAGGGAGAGATAGTGACTCGTGCAGTTGACGATAGTGGTCGGCTAGGCCCGGTGAGTTCCGTGGTAACGGTTAACACGAAGCGAGTCTGGTCAGGCTCCGGCGACTCCTCTGAAGGGGAGAGTGTAGAGCGGGGAAACCGATGAAGGGGCGAGTGAACTGCTGGGTATGTGGGGTGATGGGAGTGGGTATCGTGATGATGAT
>CAZUZW010000120.1:0-3624 GCA_964624855.1 uncultured Vicinamibacteraceae bacterium | reverse complement strand
CACAAGGACACGACAGGAGAGACGGCGTTCTTGACCACTACGTTTCTCAACGTAGACCACCCCATTAACCAAGCCAGTTTCATCAGTGAGGATTTCTCGCGCCATCGCCATGTCGATGAGTTCGAGTCGACCTGTTTCGAGCGCGGGGAAAATTTGAGTCTGACTGGCAGAATAATTCGACCCGGCCCGGCAGCCGCGACCACATTGTCCACAGTAGTGACAGGCTGGTCGCCCGTTGAGGGCACGCGTAATTACTGCCCGACGGTTGGGAATACAGGGAATTCCCATTTTATGACTAGCGCGCTGGATCAACAGTTCATGTGCTTTCGGTGGTGGTGGGTCATGAAATACACCATCCGGAGCGCTGCGGATTCCCTCGTGGCTTCCTACGACACCTATGAACTGTTCGGCTTTGTCGTAGTAGGGGGAGAGGTCGTCATAGCTGATCGGCCAATTCCACCCCAGACCGTCTCGGTCGCGTGGCTTGAGGTCGTAATCAGCAAATCGAAAAGACATTCGACCGTAGTGGTTGGTGCGCCCCCCAACAATCCGTGACCGGAACCACCAAAAATCCTTGGTGTCGTCTGCAACGGTATAAGGCTCTCCGTCGAGTTCCCAGCCACCGCTGGTCGTTGCAAAAAACCCGAACGGTTTTCCTGTTCCGAAATAGCGTCGACCGCCGTCTTCGGCTCCTCGGTGATCGTGACTATAGGGCCAATTGTGTTCTTTGAATTCTTGATACGGATCCAACATTGGACCCGCTTCAAGCACCGTGACACGAATACCAAGGTCGGTCAAAACATGCGCCACGGTTGCACCGCCAGCGCCTGATCCAATCACAACGACATCTCTGGTTTCCGATTGAGCTTGAAGTGATGCCATGAGAATTTATTACGTTTCAGCCTATCACTTCGGAACCAGATTACATACCGAGGGATTAGTGATAGTGAGCGGTGGTAATCACCAATGCTATTTACAGAGGAAGGTGGTGCGATCGACGACACTGCTTTGGGCATCGGTATCGAGGGCAAATACGCGACTGCGATTGGTTTGTGTGTCGCGGACGGTCACGTTCGTCGGACCAGCATTGAGTGTCAGTTGCACGGTAAATGTTTGGAGGGCAGCACAACTGTTTTTGATGTACGCCGTCACCCCAGACAGCGTGTTTATTTGAAGTCCAGACTCGTCCGTTCCGCGCAGGCGCAGCAAGCCAAATTGTTGTGAAATAGGTTCGGCTTCTCCTGACCCACGCGTGTTGTCATCAAATCCGAGCTCACCCTCCGACGTAATTACGAAACGGTCCTGCAAGCAAAGGGTGTGTTTATTCCGTCGGCATCCGTCCGCCTGGCCACGAATCGCATCCATTCCATTACCCACTTTGAGGTAGTAGGGCGCAGGACTATTCGTCGTCTGAATAAGAATGTTATTTGTTGCTACCCACGCAGTCGGATGACTGTCACCGGTTGGGATCGTGAATGTTTCGAGAGTATTTCCTGTCCGTCCAAGGGCGCCGGCGTTCAGAGTAATTGTGTCGGCGGTCGTGCTCGACAAGCTGCAATCCACACCAGCCAGTTCAAGTGTTTTCACAACAAGAATGTCGCACTGTCCTGTCGCGAGGCTATCTGATGGTGGTACTACCTGTGTCCCGTCGAGGGTGACCGTCGTAATGGTCGTTTCTGCTTCTGAAAACGTGCCGCGCATCAGTGACCCTGATGTGTCTTGCAACTCCAATCGGGCCTCGCCGGTAAGCAATGAATCCACAAAACTCGCAGGAGGCATTTCTAAGACTGCAGACGTAGTACCGTCGACGTCTATCGTGTCGACCGACGCAAGTAGTTGATTTTGAAGCCCGAACCGATTTGTAAAAACTGAAAATGTAGTCGGCGCGAAATTTGTGAGACTACATCGCGTGAGTGCACGATGTCCCGAACGAGTTACGAATAAGTGGCAGCTACCGGTAGCGACGGTCCCATTATCGGTTGATGAACCAGCATTCGTATCTTCGTCGGTAACAACGGCTTCCATTGACGCAGTCCACGCGCTCGGTGAATTAGGGAGCAGCACCTGTTGAGCTGAGGCATCCGTAATACCAGATGTTAGTACTGCCGCGAAAACCATTCCGGAGATATGAGCTTTCATTGTCGTGGTTGTGGAGGGCAGGGCATTGCATACGCCAGTCGGCGGTCAAGTCGGTACCCACCAGCTGTCGTGAGTGAATCGGAATAACCCAAGAGCAGGTCAGAAAAGAAAATAAAATATTCGAATCGTTCAAAATCTGTGCCGACGACATTTAAGGCAATGCCTTGTCCCGTACTGCAGCCGTCGCTCATCTCTACCAGTAACGACTGTTCGTTTTCGCTCGTCAAGCTAAAAAGTGCGGTCTGTGTTTTCCAGGTCTCATCTTTTGTTGTGATCATGCTTTCGAACGGAGCTGCTAAAAGTTGCCCGGTTGCACTTACTTGCGGTGACGAATCGTCGGATGGTTTACCTTGGGCCACCACCCTGAATCGTCCGAACATACACACCGATGTTGCTGAAGAGCGACAGCCAGAGACCTGTCCACGAATAATGTCAGTTTCGGAGGCGCCGACCATCCTGAGATAGGTCCGATCAACTGCCATGGCGAGCCGCACGTAGTTGGCCAGCGGTTGCCAGTAGCTGGCCAAGGTCGGTTCAAGACTGGCACTCAAATCAAGGGCCAGTTGGCCTTTTTGGTAGGCCGGGCCACCGTACAACTCAAACGTTTGAGGCTCAACGAGGTTATGGGAACAGTCGATGCCGAGAAACGAAGGACTGGCCAGGATCGTAACGATGCAAACGGCTAGAGCTTTCGAATCGCTTGGCGGCACGACTTGGCCGCTGTGTAACGGTACCGAGAATGAGGTGACGTCGAACGGCCGACGAAGCTTTCCTTCGATTTCGAGACCGGTGACTGTGTGTCCTTGGATCGTGACGCCGTCGCTAGAGAATGCACGGACCAACAGAGCAGATGCCGACTCCATTACAAAGGAGAACGGTCCTTTGCCAGTGACTGGGGTGGTGAACACTGGCGTGTCGAATCCACTGACACGCAGCTGGATTTCGGTTAACGGGGCACCGCCTTCAATGGTGCAATAGCCGAGCACTTTGGTGCGCAGTAACGTAACCAAGAGATGACAATCTCCAGTTGCCGAACTTTCATTCACGCCACGCCACCCAGCAGTGCCATCGAGCAGTGCGGTGGTTACCGGAGTAGAAAAGTTACTCTGCTTGATCGTGGCAGTTGCGCTCGAAGCGGTTAGCACGATGAGGAGTGCTACGAAGCGAACGATGAAGCGACGGTTAGAAGACAACGGAGTGATCATTAGATGACTCTCTGAGCGCAAGCGTCCATTCTATCGGTGCGAGCGCTGATCGACATCAGCTTAGCTGCGCAGATCGTGAATTGATGCGCAGTTTTGCGCGTATGGACCGAGCTAGTTACGTGGCTGCATTACCAACGAGGCTCTCGTCGACCACCGTCGAAGCCACCGTCGTCTGGGGGACCACCACCTCCCATTGGACGTGGTGCACGGGGCCGGGCTTCATTGACGGCGAGTCGTCGCCCTTGGAAATCTGTTTGGTCTAAGTCGCCGATTGCCTTCT
>CAZUZW010000119.1:0-3713 GCA_964624855.1 uncultured Vicinamibacteraceae bacterium | reverse complement strand
GATGTTAATGCAGGGATTAATAATGACACCACCAGTACCGGCTCGTACGAACCTGCCTCTAGTGGCCATACATCACCATTAGTACTCGCGATCGTGAACGCTCATTTTGAACTCGGTGAAGTACTGCTGGAAGCCGGAGCCGACCCGAATATTCCCGACCAGCGAGGGTCAGGCCTTCATGCGCTCGCATGGGTTCGTCGTCCTGGTTCCGGGCGTCCACCCATTCCGACCGGTAACATAGACAGCTTGGACCTTGCGCGGTCTCTGCTTGAGCGCGGCGCTGAACCAAACCGTCAAATCACCTGGAACGAGATTCCATTTGAAGTAGACCTCGGCATTGTAAAACCACCGCCTAACATTTCCGTAGGCCGGAACTTTATTAGTTTCGTTGGTGCCACACCGTTTTACCTGGCAGCCAAACACGCCGATGTTGAATACATGCAGTTACTGGTAGAACACGGAGCGGATGCTCTCACACCGACCGACCAAGGTGTGACTCCATTGATGTCAGCAGCTGGAGTCGGGTTCTGGGATGGAGAAAGCCCTGGCCCGTTAAACGGCACGCCTGACTCAATCAGGCTTGAAGCCGTAAAACTGGCAATAGAACTTGGAAACGATTTGCACGCAGTGGCTGAATTCGGTGACACCCTCATTGAAGGCGACGGTGTAGACCTACTTCTACGGCACCCGTTGAACTTGCTTGAACTTGACGCCCAGCGGGACCGTGGTGATATGCGGTGGAACGGGTCGACCGCTCTGCACGGCGCAGCGATGATGGGCTCAAACCTGATTGTGCAGTATCTGCTTGACCAAGGAGCGGACATCAACGCGCGGAATACCCTAGGTTGGACGCCTCTAATGATCGCTGAAGGTGTTTTTGTAGCAAATACGGAAAAGGCCTGGCCGGAAACGGTCGCCCTCCTTCGTGACCTCGGTGGAGAAACGGTAGAACGATGACGAAACTAATGATGACTAAAACAATGATAAGACTCACACTGGCGTCAGGTATTGCAGCGCTGGTTCTCTGGCTGATACCGGCGGTGGTTGAAGTCGGTGCCGCTGCGGACAACACTGGTGTTATTCGGGGTACCGTCACCAGCAGCAACGGCCCAGAAGCCGGGGTCTGGGTGATCGCTGAAACAGATGATCTTGAGACGATCTATCGCAAAATTGTAGTCACTGACGACAATGGCCAGTATGTGCTCCCAGAGCTCCCGACAGCAACGTATGACCTATGGGTTCGCGGTTACGGATTGGTTGATTCGACACCTGTGACAAGCGATCCTGACCAAACAGTTGATCTGACCGCCGTTGTCGCGGCAACACCACAAGAAGCAGCCGCGGTCTACCCAGCGAATTACTGGCTGTCGATTATCGACCTTCCAGGCGCGCATGAATTTCCAGGTACTGGCCCTGACGGCAATGGCATTGATCCGCAGATGAAAACCCAGGCCGAATGGATTAACAACCTGAAAGGGTGTCAGCGATGCCATCAGGTCGGTAATGAACGCACGAGAGAAATTCCTGACATAGAAAATTTCGATTCCGCACGCGCCGCGTGGGACGACCGGGTACAACGCGGTCAACGTGGTTCTTTGATGAATAGCTTCATGACCCGATTCGGCCGAGAACGTGGTCTTGATATGGTATCTGACTGGACCGACCGGATCGCTACTGGCGAGGTCCCGGAAGCGCCTCCACGCCCTAAAGGCATAGAACGAAATGTGGTCATCACTATGTGGAACTGGGGAGACAACGTCGCCTTTGTCCACGACGAGATCGCAACGGACAAACGGAATCCTCAGGTCAATGCCAACGGGCCGATTTACGGGGTTGATATCGGGAACGATTATCTTTTGGTCACCGATACCGCGGAACACCATTCAACCATGATCAAAATCCCGCTCCGCCAGGACCGTTCTGAAGTTCCATCTATGTTTGCGACTGACAACTTTAAGCCGTGGCGGGATTTTGGAGAAGAGGCCGTTTGGAACGACCCGGCCAACCCGCACAACCCCATGTTGGACGCGACCGGACGTGTGTGGCTGACCACTCGAGTTCGTCATCCCGATAACCCGGACTGGTGTCAAGAAGGGTCAGATAACAAATACTCGAAAAACTTTCCGCTGACCCGCGCGGGCCGCCATACAGGTTATTTCGATCCGGAAGCAGAAAAATTCGTCCTGATTGACACCTGCTTTGGAACCCATCATCTTCAATTCGCTGAGGACGAGAACGATACGCTGTACTTCAGCGGTGACAGGCAGGTGATCGGTTGGCTCGATACGAAGGTCTACGATGAGACTGGGGATGAACGCTACTCCCAAGGCTGGTGTCCAACAGTTCTCGACACAAACGGTGACGGCAAGATCACAAAACCCTGGAATGAACCGCCGGCACGGGGAAGCAACGAAGCACCAAACTACGATGTCAACCTTGACACTCGCGTGAATATTGGCGCCTACGGGGTCATTGCCAGTCCGCTCGATAATGCGGCGTGGATCGTTTCTGACGACTTCCCAGGACGCATGCTCAGACTAGACAGAGGGGATAACCCGCCAGAAACCTGTGTCAGCGAGATGTACACGGTTCCTGTCGAAAAAGGCTACCGGACGCGTGGACTGGACGTCGACCGGAATGGTGTTTTTTGGACGGCTCTGGCCGGCAGCAGTCACTTTGCCAGTTTCGACCGGAGTAAGTGTTCGGTTTTCAGTGGTCCGGAAATGCGTGATGGCCGCCAATGTGACGAAGGGTGGAGTTTCTATAAAGCGCCTGGACCAAACTACAGAAATACGGAAATCGGTTCAGATTTTCACTATTACAACTGGGTAGACCAATTCAACACTCTTGGTCTTGGTGAAAATATACCAATTGCAAACGGGTCAAATTCAGACTCCCTACTTGCGCTCGACCCAGAGACCGGTGAATGGACCATCCTCCGCGTACCATATCCACAAGGCTTTCATAGCCGTGGACTAGATGGCCGGATTGATGACCCCAATGGTGGGTGGAAAGGCCGAGGACTCTACGCCACGTATGGAGCAGATGCCGCATGGCACGTCGAAGGTGGACCAGTCGAACCAGGAAACCTTGTGAAATTCCAGATTCGGCCGAATCCGCTTGCACACTAGTAGCAGAAACGTTTCGTGATAGTTCTAATGCCGTCCGCGCACCTGACGTAATGTTCGGGTAGTGGACGGCATTTTTTTACCGGAGGTACACATGCTTAAATGGAAAATTATTGCTCTTGTCGGTGTGTTGTTTGGACTGGTGGGTACCAGCTGGGCCATCGCAGAACAACAGCGCACCGCATCGCAGGTATTCGAACTACGTGTGTACAAAACAATGCCTGACAAACGAGAAGCGCTCGCAAATCGTTTCCGTGACCACACCAGTGCCATGTTTGAACGCGCCGGAATGAAAAACGTCGGTTATTTCAACGCGATCACAGGCGATGACACTGACGACACGTTCATTTATATGCTGGCCTATCCATCACGTGAAGCACGTGATGACATGTGGAGGGAACTTGGCACCTACGAAGATTTCCAAGAACTCATCGTGCAGGTCGAACGCGACGACAATAGAAAGCTGGTCGATACGATTGATGCGCGGTTGCTCGTGCCAACTTCATATTCTGAACTGAAATAGTCAATTCCAAAGCTGTCCTAGCTGGGGAAACAAACCATGTTTGAGCTTATCCAGATGCCACG
>CAZUZW010000118.1:0-3790 GCA_964624855.1 uncultured Vicinamibacteraceae bacterium | reverse complement strand
CCGAAGAGGAAAATACATCGTATTTGTCAGCGGACTGTATGCTCCGGCCTCCCAATCCTTTCCGCCATGCATATTGGGGCAGGCCAAAATCTGTTGGCCCAGTGCTGTAAATACAACCTCGCCATTCTCGGTCACCGCACCGGTTTGGCCGTCAATATCACTAATAACGTTCTGCGCTACCGTCGGCGTCGCCCACAAGAATTCTCCGGACTCACGGTCAAGCGTATAGCCCACCCCAGATTTCCCAGGAATACCCGTCACAACCTTTCGTACTTCACCCGCCTGGACCCGCGGATTAATCCAACTCACACTATCTGCATCAGGCGACACCGCTGTATCCAGCAAAATTCGCTCAAATGGATGGTCGAGGTCCCAGTGATCATTGAGGTGCTGGTAGTGCCACCGAATGTCTCCGGTCTCAACATCCAAAGCCAACGTTGAATTGTGGTAGAGATGGGTATTTTCAATCCCACCCAGCATGAATTTCGGGGCAGGAGATGTCACAGACGTACCGAAATATATTAACTTAAGCTCAGCATCGTAGCTCGGAGGCATCCACGTGCCAACGTGTACCCGGCGTTCATACGGCACCCCACCCCATGTCTCGTCACCGGGTTCTCCAGGTGCGGGTACCGTCCGCCGCCTCCACAATTCCTCGCCTGTACGCGCATCATGCGCCAAAATGACACAAGACTCTGGCCCTCCTTGAGGACGACAGCTGCGCCCTGAAATAATTTTCCCCGCAGCAATAATCGGTCCAGAACTATGCCCGGCCGGCGTCACTTTATAGTCAAAAATCTTGTTCTCCCACGCGAGTTCACCAGTATCGACATCCAATCCAAAAACGAAATTGTCATCGCTCGTGTTGATAATGAAACGATCATAAATCGCAATATTTCTGTTATTACGAGCATTCCCTCCAACGTAGTCATAAACGTCGTCCGGGAGAGCCCGTCGATGCGACCACTTGAGGTCACCCGTAAGCGCGTCAATCGCTTCGATCACGTCGCTCGCCTGCGGCATATAGAGAACTCCGTTGTAGGCCAACGGCGTACCTTCTTGTCGGCCAGGCGCCAACGCTCGTGACCACACCATCTGGAGTTGGTCCACATTGTCTCTCGTCACTTGGTCGAGGGGACTGTACCCCCATCCATCGAGTGTCCTACGCCACATCAGCCAATCTTTCGCGTCTGGTTGCTGAAGTATCTCGTCTGTCACGGGCACAAATTCATCACCAAACTGAGCGCTGACAATAAACGGCGTCATTAACAGCCCGACGAGCGCCACCAGTACTTTGACCGTCATATAACAAACCCCGTGTACGCGCTGCATCTGAACTCTCCCAATCATTGAACACACCACTGCGACGGCAACTCGCACCATCACCACAAGAATTATTACTAGACTACGCGGGTTCAGCATAATTGCCCAGTCCTGCTAACAACGCTTCCTCTGTCAAGGGAAAGACATGAAACTCTCCTAAGCGCTCATATTGAATCGATTGGTCGATAATCCCTCTAAATCGACCAGAAATAACAGCTCACTCGTAGATAGGTGACTTTGGCCACGGCTAGATGCTATAAGCTAGGCACACTTTTCGGGTCTTTAGAGGCAACGCCCAGTATTACACTGCCTTTGGATGGAAACGGCGCGGCAAGGACGCGCAACGAAGACGCACTAGTTGCAGGTGCGTGGAAACGGAAATACCAGCATGAATACCAAAACACTCACCACTCTAATTACGTTACTCACTTGTGTAATGATCGGCGCACCAGCGCAAGATACGATGGCGCAGTTCAGTGCCTCTGACTTCGAATACGGTGACCGGTGGAAGATGGCCGACGGAGAAACTGCGGAAATCTGGAACCCGGCCATGCGTAAACTTCTCGACGGTGGACCGATGATCGGTGGCACTGTGCGCGCCACGGATCCCCGCACGTATTGTGCCATGGCCGCTGCAGGCTATGACTTCATCTGGGTCGAAATGCAACACGAAGCGACCACCTGGGAACAGGTTGCCCGTTTCTGGCGAACGTGCCCGGGACCGGCTGCTCCAGGTGTCCGGGTCGCGTACGCAGATGAACGTGAGATCCAGCACGCAACTGATATGGGTGCAGCCGTTATCGTCGTTCCAACCGTTGACTCTGTCGAAGAAGCGCAAGAAGCTGTGAACTGGACATACTTTCCACCAATCGGTCGTCGAAGTGCTGGCGGCGGACAAGGCATGAGCGAAATCTGGAACGACGTCCCTGGCGGCTATCGCCAGACGTGGAATGACAACGTCGTGCTTATCCTCATGATCGAAACCCTTGAAGGTGTCGAAGCAGCACGAGAGATTGCTAAACTTCCCGGGGTTGACGGTCTATTTGCTGCCAGCGGAGACCTTGGAAACTTTTCTGGCTTTGGAGAAGGTGACGCAGAGTACGAAGCGATCATTACTGAAGTCTCAACCGCTGCGAAGGATGCTGGCATTCATGCCTGTGCACCGTTGCGATGGGCAGATCGCCCAGAATTCACCTGCTTTCAAGCTGCAACTGAAGGCGCCAACATTCGTCGCGGTGCAGCCGCTGAACTTCAACAGGCAGCGGATCGATTCGGTAGCACAGGCGGCGGCGGTGCCGGAAGAATAGCATCCTCCGCTGGACCGATCTTGGCCAATCTGACCGCCGAATGCGGATCCATTACGTATGAGGCCGATTGCTTTTCAGCAATCGAAAGTGCAGCCGAGTCCGCAACAAACTTGTCTGATTCAGACAAAGCCCTGATCGGTCGACGCGTCAGAGAGTTAATCGCGGCAAATCCGAGCCAAGCATCACAAATGCGAAATATCGCTTCTAGTGGAGGACTCGACGTCGGTTAACTGTAATCAGCCGTACGATATTTACTCTAGCCGCGACGGTCACAAACACGTGGCCGTCGCGTTATTTATTTCTGATTGCCGCTGAACCTCGGTCGTCGTACCACGGTTCACTCACAAGTTACCGATTCGAAATAACGGTTCGAAGGCGCGCAACCCCTTCGCTGGCCGGACCGATGACTGGAGAAGTGCGAATAGCCGCACTGCCAGGCAAGATACGTTCCATCGAAAACTGAGCAAAGAGAATTACCGTTTCCTCAGCAACCGCCCCGCCGGCGTCGAGAACAAACCGATCGTGCTGCTCTGGAGCCCCGCTAATTAATGAGTCCATCGCACCGGCGATGGCCGCGCTAGTCAGCGTGACGTCCTGGCCTCGGAGCTCTGCCTCGCGCTGCAATTCCGCCGACAGAAACGTCGCCGAATCCGGTGCGGTAGCTAACACATGCAACGGTTGTCCAAGTTCTAGCGCACGCTCGATAATCCCGTCAAAGGACGTCGCAACAGGGATAGTCACACTCCCTCTGGCTTGCTTGGCAAATTCACCGAAAAACGAACCCGTCACGATGATGCCCTCGGTTCCGGTTGATTCGCTATACCGAATCAGACGGTCAATTCTTGACGCGAGTTCATCATCATCGACATAGCCTTCACTGCGATCAAGATACAGCGAACCGTCAAGTAAGTGCGCGACATCGGCCTCCGGCCATCCTCGATCGAACGCGGCCTGTGTCGTCGGAATCGCATTCAGCAACGCATGAACGGCACCAATGCGATAACGTCTAGGCTGGTTCATAAAAGTCCCTTCTCATACCACGTGGCACGTCCACGCACAATTTACTTAGAGACGCCCCGTCCTGTTCAAATCTCAATGTGGCCTACACCAATAAACTCATCGCAGTCCGTTGTCGTTCAAGTCGTTCGTCTCGCGCCTCG
>CAZUZW010000117.1:0-3882 GCA_964624855.1 uncultured Vicinamibacteraceae bacterium | reverse complement strand
GTCGAGCGGACTGTCGAAGGCGAGCTGATTCCGATGGCGCAGGAACTCGGACTTGGTGTGACACCGTGGTCACCGCTGCGTGGTGGTGTCCTGACGGGAAAATATACCCGTGACAATGTCAATGATGTGGAACCTGGACGCGGTGAACGAGTGACGGCGTATCTGAATGACCGAACGTTCACGATCGTCGATGAATTAGTGAGGATAGCGGTGGAATGTGAAACTACACCGGCTGCGATTGCGTTAGCTTGGGTTCAAGGAAAGCCGGGTGTCGATTCAACGATTATTCGGGCGCGAACGATGGAACAGCGTGAGGCCAATTTGATTGGACTCGACGTGACATTGACTGACGAGCAGGTTGTCGCACTTGATGCGGTGTCAGCACCGACCTTGGGCTTTCCAATGCCGTTTCTTGAATGGGCCAATACGATCATGCATTCCGGGGCGACGGTGGATGGGCACCCATCGGAGGTATGGCCGATGTCGCCTGAGAATGATGAAGACCGTTACTAATTCGGCTTGAGGAATACGAAATGGCTACTAGCGCCATGCGACCACGTAGGCAATCCAGGCGGTTTCCTCGATTGCCGTCTGTCGACGCTTAAAGATTCCGTTGCCGCCACCACTTCCATCATCGCCTTCCCAGTACACTTCGACGTCTTGAAAGCCGGCTTCACGAAGCAGGTCACGTAGTTCAGGTAGCGTCCATAAACGCCAGTCATATGTAAAAGCTTTTTTTATGCGCGAGCCGTCGCTGAACTCGAAATGAATATGACGGATGGCATATCCGTTGATGGGATCGAATGGTTTTTGATCCCATACGTAGGTGACCCCGCGCCCTTTCTTGCTTCGTTCTTCAAGTTCCGCGCCGAGCTCAAGGCCCCCACAGAGGTCTAAAAAGAAAGCCCCGTCCTTTACTAATCCGGTTTTTGCCGCACGGAAGTAGTCCAATAGTTGCTGGCGTTCTTTAAACACGCTGTAAGAGAAATTAAATGCACAGGTGACGTCCGTCTTCGTTTTGATTGAGTCACGTACATCCTGCTTGCAGAGCTGGACTCGTGCGATCTCTTCATCGGTCAGCGTCGTAAGGTTATGCGTGCGCCCCCAATCAAGTGTCTGCTGGTCAAGGTCGATACCGTACGCCGACCTGGCCGATTTACCACGGACCCATTCCGCGCACATAAGCGCAGTTCCACAAAAATCTTCTCGGAGAACAAGCGCCTTGCGACCGTTGCGTTTTTTAAAACGTTTTTGAATGAACGAGATGTCTGCCGAAGGTTCCTGTACCGACAGTTGGTATAGCGAGTGGATGTCAGCGTTTTTTGCGGTGAGACGATGCTTGGTCTTTTTCTTTCTGTTTACTGATTTACGTGTCACTACTTCAGTCCGTGTGTTTGTTTAAAGGTTGGCCAGTTGTGTTTTAAATCGAGAAAGGCTTTGAGATTGTCGCATAAGAGAAAGGGATTCGACCGCCGCTCAAGCCCAAGAGTCGAGGTTGGGCGCACGCCGTAGTCGTGACCAGGCCAGATGGTACTACGATCGGGGAAGGAGCTAAGGACGCGTTGCAAGCTTGTCCATTCGAGGGTGGCGTCTTCTTCAGTCGCTGTTCCACCGACTTTACCTACGAAGATCAGGTCACCGGTAAACAAGAGTTGATACGACGGTTCGTACAACACTAGGTGATCTGACGCGTGGCCAGGTACATGCAAGCATTGAAGGTGCAGACTGCCAATGGCTATGGTCTGGTCGTCACTTAGGGAGATGTCAGGCTCGATGGGCCCATCTGGGTGCGCGGCGATTTTTGCGCCGGTAAGCCGGGCGGCTTCGTCGTTGCCTTCGGTATGATCGGGGTGCCCGTGGGTGTTGATGATGTGAGTGACTACCAGATGTTGTGATGTGGCTCGGTCTACCAGCGTGTCTGGTGAGTACGAAGGGTCTATCAAGACAGCTTGTTTGGTTGATCGGTCGCCGAGGAGGTAGCCAAAATTTCTGTCTCCGCCGGTCCGGATTTGTTCAAAGATTAGCTCCATAGACGTATTATTTACGATTAGGGAATATGGGTTGGCTGAGTTTGGGGTGTCAACCATTTAAGGTGAGGTTCGCAAGAACACTATAAGGACGAATAAACCATGCGTAGAGCTTTGATGATTTTTACAGTAATTGTCTCGTCTGGGTTACTAGCTGCTCCTGCAGTGATGCAGGATATGCCCGTTGGAGCCAGTCCATACGATGTGGTCGATGGCTGGCTGAAGCCGTTTGCGTCGTCTGGTCATTCGTTCGGGGCGACATCGGCTGTGTTTGCCGAATCACCCGATCGCATTTTTATTGCCCAGCGTGGTGAGAATCGGTTGCCAGACCCAGTGCCGCCGGGCTTTCAAGGATTTCTCGGGTCGATTGGCGTGAGGGCTAACACTGCTGCCGAGAGTCGCGTTTGGCAGAACACCATCTTCATTGTTGACGGTGACGGAAACATGACTGAAGCATGGACACAGTGGGATGACATGTTCGAGACTGATGCAGAGGGTGCTTCCGGCATACATAAGATCAAGATCAGCCCCTATGATCCTGATCGAAAACTCTGGGTGGCCGATACGACGAATCATCAAGTGCATGCCTTTTCAAATGATGGTGAAGAGCTTGTGATGTCACTCGGTGCTGGTGGTGCGGGAGATGACGACAATCATTTGGACCGACCCTGGGATATGGCGTTTACCGAGGACGGCTCTATTTTTGTGGCTGACATGGGTAACTCGCGCATTATGAAGTTCGATGCCCAAGGAAATTTTGTGACGACGTGGGGGGTGAACGGAAGTGGGCGTGGCGAGTTTGATAGACCTCACGCCCTTGCGACCGACAGCATCGGTCGGATTTACGTAGGCGATATGGGAAACAACAGAGTCCAGGTTTTTAATGAAACAACGCGCTCCGTCTGGTACCACCCAAACATTTCGCCGATCGCGACGTGGCCGGGATTTGAACGTCCGACCGACATTTATGCGACCGGCTACGATGTTTGGATTTCGGATAACGGCGAAGGCAATGCTGCAGGCACAGGCGGTGATGCCGATCCCACGCGGTCCGCACGGATGGTGAAGCTCGACTGGAACGGCAATCCCCAGTTTACGTGGGAACTCGCCGGTTTTGGCACGGGTGCTGGTGAGGCGCTCGTTGTCCACCAATTTTCTGTAGATGCAGAGAAAAATTTCTATGCCGCGGATCCTGGTCACGGTCGAGGGCAAAAGTTTGCCCAGAAAGAAGGGGCGAGCTTCATGGAGACGTTTGGTGCACCGGATCCACCTTTGCAGTAGAGTCGCGGCGGTTTTACTCCTAGTTGAGGTCGGTGTTTACGGTGCACCTCTCGCAGCAGCTCAGTCGGAGGTTGTTGATGGGGTTGCGATTCTTGGCGAGTATTGTGTGTCCTGACATAGCGACCGGACGCAAACAGGGGGTCTCTCTCTAGAGCAGGTCGATCCATTAAATCCTGCAGGAGACGCCGAGATTTTTGAGAAGGTCATTCTCAAACTTCGTAGTGGCATGATGCCACCGGCAGGACGGCCGCGCCCTGACGACCACGTTCGCACTGCGTTTATCGCTGATTTAGAGAACCGGATCGACCGCGCTGCGTTCGACGCACCAAACCCGGGTCGACCGATCCTGCATCGGTTGAATCGGACGGAGTATGCGAACGCGGTGCGCGACCTTCTTGACGTCGAAGTTAACGTCGAGACGCTTTTGCCACCTGACGATATGAGTCAGGGTTACGACAACATGTCTGATGTCTTGACGGTGTCTCCTACATTGCTGGAGAGTTATTTAACGGCGGCTGGAAAAATCCGCCGGTTAGCCATTGGCGATCCAGATGCGGCGACCGCGGTTGAGTCC
>CAZUZW010000116.1:0-3900 GCA_964624855.1 uncultured Vicinamibacteraceae bacterium | reverse complement strand
CCCGGCGTAACTCCGCCATTCGCCGTTTGAGGTGTCGTAGGTTTGCCACGGTCCCCCCGCGCCTGACTGTTGAGCGTGAAGCTGTGACAAGCTGCACACGAGAAGTGTGAATACCGTGATAAACGAGGTTTTTAGGCGCATAACTTGAGACCTCCGTGTTGTCATACAGGCCCTTCTGTGCAATTGTGAACTTCGGGTTTGGGCGCTGCCCGCGATCCTATACTGGTTTATCAGAATCGGTGATGGAAGTTGTAGGTTCGGGGAAATTTATATGGAGTAAGTAGGGTCCCGTTATTTACAGTTCGCACGTGTTTTGCAGGGTGGCTATGGCTGGTCGGTAACGCTCTCCGCCGGTACATCCCTGAGACGCTCTTGAACGGTTCCTGCAATGCCCAGTTCGGTATTCGCACCAAGTGTGGCTAGAAGTGCCGCGGTTTCAGGCCAACTCTGAAATTGAAACGACTGCTTAGAGCCTTCGGCTAGTCGGTACGGCGTCCGGCCGCGAAAGTCTCGTGCGTCGAGGTCGGCCCCGTGTAGTACAAGGAATTCAATGACCTCATTTAATCCCCGGAATGCTGCGCCATGTAATGCCGTGTAGTCCGCTTCATTTACGGCATTGATGTTAGCCCCAGCATCTAAGAGGATGCGAACCGCATTTTCTGCGCTCGGTGACCTGACGCCGCGAGGTTCCCGTGGTGTGTATGTCGCGCGGCCTAGCCCTGCCGCAGCCATTAACGGCGTTGTGCCGTCATCTGTAGTTAGCTGTTGATCAGCACCTGCAGCAAGAAGCAGTTCGAGGATTTCGACGTTACTGTTACTTCGACTTTCACCGACGCTGAAAACCTGACCACCAGCACCATTCATGTCGAAGGCGGCGACCCATAGCGGGGTTGCGTTGCGAAGGTCTCCGGTTCCGCACGCGAATGGTTCGAAGGCACCCTTCTTCGGATAACCGATGTAGCTCATAACCATTGCCGATGTTGTGATCCGTGCGTCGGGCTCAGCACCCTTTTCGAGTAGCGCCTTGACCAAAGGTAGCCGCTGCTCGGAATTAAGCCTGGAACGGCCGGGTCTGGCGTAAAGTCGGTTACGCCCGTGTCGGCGATACCAGTCACCTAACCACATACTGACGCTGCCAGATGCAGCATGTAGCGCGTGTACGCCATCCATTGACCCGTTGGCATTAGCCCCTGCGTCCAACAGAAACAGTGCAAACGCATCTTGTCCACTGATAATCGAAAAGGGAAGCACATGGGTGCCGTCAGCGCTGAGGCCATTAATGTTGACGCCGGCCGTGAGGAGAGACTTCGCCGTGTCGATGTCGCCATTCCTGGCAGCAAACATCAGCGGCGTGAATCCTTTCTTGGTTGATACGTGGGGATCTGCGCCAGCATTGAGTAAGATGCGGACGATTTCTGGATGGGGTTCGGAGACGGCCCACATCAGGGCGGTACTTTGCGTGGTGTTGACCGTAGCGTTTACGTCCGCACCAGCAGTGACAAGCATTGTCACGATGTCAGCGTTACCGGTCCGCGCCGCGGTCATTAGCGGTGTCAGTCCACTTGTTTGTGATGCGTTTACGTTTGCTCCAGCCGCGAGTAACTTGGCAACCATTTCAAGGCTTGCGTTTTCGGCGGCCCGTTCAAGTGGGGTCACGCCGTGATCGTCGGATGCGTTTACGTTTGCCTCGTGACTAAGCAACAGGTCCACGGTGTCCAGATTGTTCCAGTGAGTTGCCCAAAGTAAGGCCGTTGCACCGTCTGGTCGAGTTGTGTTTACGTTGGTCCCAGCATTAACGAGGTTTCGGACAGTCTCATCATCTTGGCTCGCTGCGGCGTCAACTAGGCGAAGGTCTTGGCCAGCGACGATTGCCGTGAAGGTTCCTGGTGTGAAGAGGGCGAACAGGATGACGATACAAGCGCCGACCCTAGGCTCAGGCATAGGCCACTATACAGACGCTTTTAACCTGTTCACAACAGGTATCGACAGTTATCGAAAAGTGGGAGATTCTGGTGGGGAGCAGCGCTATACTGGTCAGGCCGTTGTTGATGTGACAGCCGAAAAACAGAGGGTGTACATCGGGAGGTGTTGCGGCTATGTTGACACGTTCTATCACTCGCCTGGTCGGGATAATTACCGTCGGTGTGGCGCTGGGTGCAACTACATGGATCCCACCGATACAGGCGGTGTCTGCAGGCACGTTGCAGGAACAGACCCCGGAACAGAATGTGTCAGAGGAGGCACTACCGCGTGCATTGCTGGACCGCTACTGTGTCACTTGTCATAACGAGCGACTGCGGACAGCAGATTTGATGCTCGATCAGGTTGATATCTCCCAGACGGGAGCAAACGCGGAAATCCTTGAAAAGATCGTTCGAAAGCTTCGTAGTGGACAGATGCCTCCCGAGGGTCGCCCGCGTCCGGATGTGGATGCCATCGATGCGTTTGCCACTGCACTTGAAAATCGACTCGACCGGGCGGCTATAGAGGAACCGAATCCTGGCTGGGTCGCGTCGCGGCGGCTGAATCGACTTGAGTATGTGAACGTAATTCAAGATTTACTTGGATTCCATGTTGACGGAGCGGCGCTCTTACCGAGTGATATGGCGGGCTTCGGTTTTGACAACAATGCCGACGTGTTGTCGATTACACCAGGCTTGATGGCCCGATACATTACAGCCGCGACCAAGATCAGCCGTGCAGCGGTTGGTAGTCCGGACAACCGTCCCGTTATGCAGGTTTACGACGTCGGGTATGAACGTCGGGATGTGCGGAGTGGTGAAGAAATGCCGTTTGCCACCCACGGTGGTCTTGCGGTGCGACACACGTTTCCGTTGGACGGCGAGTATGTATTTTCCCTTCGCCTCAAACGCAACGAAACGATTGAAACAATTGATGGCATCGCAGAAGACCAGCACGAGATCGAACTTCGCGTCGACCACGCCCTTCTCAAGAGATTTGAGATTGGTGGCAAGTTCCCTGGGCCCGACCCAGGCCAACTGATTGCCGTGCCAGAAGACGATGTCGAGGGGCAGCGGTTGCACGAGTACCGGATGACTGCCGACCACGCCCTTGAGATTCGTGTGCCGGTTGAGGCGGGGAGCCGCTTGGTATCGGTGGGGTTTTCAGACTCGGCGCCATCACCCAGCGTGCAGATTGACCTGCCTGGAATCGACAAGCTGTATATTTCTGGGCCGTTCGAGGGGCAGGTGCCGGACGACACGCCGAGTCGCCGACGTGTGTTCATTTGTGCACCAAGTGGGACTGACAGTCAGAGTGAAGAGGCGTGTGCCCGTGAGATTATCGGTGGACTTGCGCGGCGTGCGTATCGTCGTGCAGTTACTGCGGCTGACACTGACGCGTTCGTCGCGTTGTAGCGCGCCGGTCGTACGGACAGAGATTTTGAAGCCGGGATCGAACGTGCGTTGGAGGGACTCCTCTCCATGCCGAGCTTCCTTCTGCGCGTTGAGCGGCAGCCCATCGATATGGCACCAGGTGCGGTCTATCGATTGACCGACTTGGAATTGGCTTCGCGATTATCTTTTTTTCTCTGGAAGAGCATTCCGGATGAAGAGCTGCTGAACTTGGCTGTCGATAATCGCTCGGGTGACCCAGACGTTTTAGCCGGACAAGTGCGCCGGATGTTGCGTGATCAGCGGGCCACACGTTTCATGGATGATTTTGTTGGACAGTGGCTCCAGATACGTAATTTGGATTCACAAGATCCCGATGGGGCTCTATTTGCAGGATTTAACGATTCTCTGCGGAAGGCGATGGCGCAGGAGACAGAGTTGTTCTTTGAGAGTCAAATCCGAGATGACCGTCCGATTCCCGAATTGTTGCGTGCGGATTACACGTTTCTGAACGAACAGCTCGCTAGACACTACGGTGTCAACGATG
>CAZUZW010000115.1:0-3928 GCA_964624855.1 uncultured Vicinamibacteraceae bacterium | reverse complement strand
GTTTGTCCACCTTCCAGCCCGATACGACGACTGAAGAAGACGGTAGGGGCGTTACTGGACCCAAAGAAACCACCGCCTCGTCGGCCACCACCAGGCCCTGAAACTGTCCCGAACCGGACATTCTGACCAAAATCAAAGGTTCCACGAGATTCAAGAAAGAATTCTCGCTTTTCCGGAAAGAACAGACTGAATCGTGTGAGATTGACCTGCTGCTCGTCAACTTCGACCTGTGCGAAGTCGGTGTTGTAGGTGAAATCCGCGGTGAGATTCTGGGTAACCCCGTATTTCAGGTCAACACCAGCGTTCCCGTCTAGCTCGTTTGTGATGGCCGGACTCGCGTTGCGGTCTGTGGCGAGTGACCCGATCGCATAGGGCTTGATTTCGAATTTTCGATTTCCAGAGGGAACTTCTAGCCCGGCTAGGGTGCCGGCCGCTGATAGACGAAATAATCCGGGACCGGCCGATATTGCAACGGGGGTCAAGTACGCGTATTCATTCTTCCAGCGAATGCGTCGGCCGAGTTGGAGTCCCCACACTTGCTCGAGACCTGGTCGAAATCGAATAGATTTAAACGGAATCTCGATCTCGACGGACCATCCACCATCGAATCGACCTGTCTGTATATCCACGACAGGATTCCAATCTCTGTTTGGTCGACCTTCATCCGTAATTTCGTAGTCAAAGATTCCGCCTAGTGGATTGACGAGAAATGCCAGTCCGTTACGGCGGTCATAAAATGTGTCGAAGACAACGCTAAAACTTTCGTTGTTGATGAGTTGAGGAGAGTCCCGTTGCATTTCATTGGCAATCCATTGTGACTCGGGGGCTGAATCCCAGAGACGGGCTGAGACATAGACATTGTTGTCATCAAAGAAAATCCAAGCTTCCGTTTGTTCCGTTGCTGGCTCGCCCTCATTCGGTATCTGTTGTACGAATCCAGAAAAAGATTCGACCGTATCGTAGATGGTGTCATCTAGAACACCATCAATCTCCAGTGGTTCGGTTAATCGGACAGCACGGACCGTTGCCCGGCCTTCGGTATCCCGATTGATGGTGGCAGGTGCGACCGGTGGTGGAGGACCATCAATTGAGATGTCACCAGGGACGGTAATCGTTTCTTTGATTGTAAATGGTGTCGCTTCACTCGGATCGGTTGCTGCGGATGTGATCCGTGTCGCTGTCTGCTCTCGTTCAGTGGGGCGGTCTTGTTGTTGTGGAAACCCTGTGTGAAGCTCAGTGACAAGTTGGTCTTGAAGAGCAAAGAGTTCCTCGAGTTGTCCATTAATACTCATGCTTCGCAGGACGTCTCCGCTAGCGCTCTCAACAAGACGGCCCGTGAGTCGTAACTGGTCCCCCATGCGCTGATAGGTCCCACTGACGACCCAGCGTGCGTTGAGTTCTTGTCCTGCAGTCGCGAGTGTTTCCAGGCTGCTATCGCTCTGCAGACGGTCGTCATTAAGTCTGATCACGGTTTGCGAAGTGAGGCGCTCCAATTCGGTCGTGATGGTTTCGGCGATGCCGATACCGATCCAGTCATCTGCCGTGTTCCCAGTGATATTGACGAACGGAATGACAGCGACGCGATGCGGTGGCTCTGCAAGCTGTTCACTCTGAGCGCTCCCCTCGACCGTCAGCAGAAAACACAGCACGACTGCGAAAGCGATGAATCTATGCGGGAGCTGTGTATTCGAGGACATTTAAAACAGGGTAGCAATTAAATTTGATTACTCGACTTCATCGCGGTCATGACTCGGTGTTGAATTGTGCGGTTCTATGCAGATGCATGCTCTAGAACCGCAAGAGTTTGGTGAATTTAATGATAAATGCTCGGTTTTGAAGGAGTGGCGTGCTTCGCAACTCAGTATCCCGGACATCGTTATAGACGACGAATAGTTCGCTTCCCGGTTGATATTCCCAGCGTAGCCTGAGATTTGAGCTAAGCGAATTCATGCTGGAGTTGTACTGCAGCAGGCCGCCGAAAAACATTCGTGGTGTCAGAGTGTAGGTCAGACGACTTGTAACGAGTTTTGTGGTGAAACGACCTTGTGGGAGATCGATTCTATTGATCGAAATACCGGGTGTTACTGAAAAGGCTGGCGTGATTTCGACACGTCCTTGCCGATAGCCAATCGCGGTAATGTCGCCGCTAAAAAACCCGCCGTGCTGAAGTGACAAGGTGCCGGAGATTCGGTGTTGTTGGCCGAGTCTGTACGACACGAAGTAATCATCAAAGTTATAGCCTCCGATGGGAATTGCCACGTCTGATGCGATACGAAATGGTTGGTGGAGAAATTCATAGCTCTGTTGCGCGTCAAAATTAATCTGGTCGCTATTTTCGAGCTCGGTTTGGAAACGACCTTGGGTGATTCTGGTTTCGAGTTGACCGGCGACGGTTGTGATGTAGTCAAGGCTGGCACTCCATGTGAACTGACGGATGGCGTCAAGGCTTTGTGGCCGGGGACTGTACTGCGCAGCCGTGTAGGTTCGGCGAAAATCGTCGCGGCGCATGAAGCCGATTTCCGGATTGAAATTGTCGCCGACCAGCAGATGGTCGAGCTGGAACGCATAGAGATCGCCATTGTAGGTAAAGGCGGCTTGGTAGCTTTCATCGTCACCCACGAGTCCAGAGGTTTGTGACTTGGCGTAGTACCCGTTGAAATTGACGTTGTCGTAGAACGAGAACGCGGCGTCGAGGCCGTACACCTGATTGCCCCCCGGACCTTTCGTGGACGCGGAGCGGCCAGTAAAGATGCCACCGATGCGGCTCCGGCGGAGAATGTCTCGTTTGATGCGCATCACCGTAAAGTTGGTGGACGCTGCCGCACCGCTGAGGGCATCGTCAGTCTGAATATTTAAGGCACCGATGGTGAAGTCGCCGGCTTTACCGGTCAGGCGCCCGCCTCCGAGAATGGGAACGGTTTGTCCACCTTCAAGCCCGATACGACGACTAAAGAAGACCGTGGGGGTGTTACCGCCTCCAAAGAATCCGCCGCCACGACGACCCCCGCCGTTGCCAAATCTGAACCCTTGCCCAAAATCGAAGGTGCCTCGAGATTCCAAGAAAAATTCTCGCTTTTCCGGAAAGAACAGACTGAATCGTGTGAGATTGACTTGTTGTTCGTCGACTTCGACCTGTGCGAAGTCTGTGTTGTAGGTGAAATCCGCGGTGAGGTTCTGAGTCACTCCATATTTCAGGTCCAACCCAGCATTTCCGTTGAGCTCATTCGTGATCGTTGGATTTGCGCTGCGGTCTGTGGCGAGCGACCCGATCGCGTACGGCTTGATTTCAAGTCGGCGATTCCGAGCGGGCACTTCTAGACCGGTCAGCGTGGCGGCTGCAGAGGTCCGGAAGAGGCCAGGTCCTCCTGAGATAGGAATCGGAGTGAGATATGACGACTCGTTTTTCCACCGGATACGGCGTCCCATTTGCATTCCCCAAATTTGAGAGGTTCCTGGGCTGAATCGAAGAGATTTGAAGGGGATTTCCATTTCGGCTGTCCATCCTCCGTCAAACCGACCGGTTCGCACGTCCCAAACCGCATTCCAGTCGGTGTTAGGACGGCTTTCGTCGGTGATCTCTTGGTCTAAGAATCCGCCGATAGGATTGACCATAAATGCAACATTGTTTCGTCGGTCATAAAAGGTATCGAATGCAACAATGAATCGTTCATTGTTGATGAGCTGAAAGGAGTCGCGTTGCATTTCATTGGCGACCCACTGAGATTCTGGGGCTGAATCCCAGAGTCGGGCTGATACATAGACGTTGTTGTCATCGAAAAAAACCCAGGCTTCCGTTCGTTCAGTCGCTGGTGCGCCTTCATCTGGTGACTGTTGTATAAATCCTGAAAAAGACTCGACCGTATCGTAGATGGCGTCATCTAGAACACCATCAATCTCCAGTGGTTCGGTTAATCGGACAGCACGGACC
>CAZUZW010000114.1:0-3954 GCA_964624855.1 uncultured Vicinamibacteraceae bacterium | reverse complement strand
TTGGGGCCTCGGTCGACCGAACACCCCCGATGAAAAGTGATCGCCTGGCCAAAGATGCGACCTGACCCGCATCAACTGTCAGTGCAAAAAGACGTATGTCGGCACGTCAGGATGACTGCCGTAATCCATTGAGAAGGAGTCGAGTCAAGTCCAAGATGACGTCATCATCACTTACACCATAGTCGCGATTCCCGAACAGTTTCCTCGACGTCGCGACCTGTATTCCCAGCGCAATCACCGCATGAGCCAGGGTACCGGGGTTCCCCGGACGAAAGACGCCTTGTTGCTGACGCGTAGCAACGTACTCAATTAAAAACTCCATCACTTGGTTTTTACGCAACGTCTCGTCAAGCACCTTATTTTCTTCGTCACTCTGACCGAGATGGACGTACAGCAACATTCGGTGCAGGTCACGGTCGCGGTCGTAGCCGTGAAAAATAGCGCTGAGCACTTGTTGGATGATCTCCTCGTCCCGTCCCTCGCCGGCAAGTTGTTGCAACCCCGTCACGAGATGCTCCATGCCGACACCGGTACGCCCTTCAAACGCAGCCAGGTACAAGGCTTTTTTTGTTGGGAAATGCTTGAAGATAGTGCCTTCGCTCACGCCAGCGGCATCCGCTAACGCCTTGGTCGTCGTGCCTTTCAGACCATCTTTTCCAAACAGTGCGATGGCCGACTCGATGATTTGTTGCTTGCGGTCACTCGCAGCCAATCGCTTGGCACGTGGTCTCTTGTTGACCGACTTTTTCGTGGATTTCTCTACCATAATTCCTAAAAGGAAAAAATAATCGATTCCTTAAACTTGTTTAAACACTATACCTTTTGTAAAGTAAGCGCTTACTTACGGGACGAAAAACCTCACTAGGGACTCGGCCTTACGGTAGATGCAATTGAATAAACAGTCCAACTTTTAATTTCTTAATTATTTTTTAAAGATACGAGGAGACACACATATGCGTTGGTGTGCATCGAGAGCATTTACCGCTCTCTTGTTTGTCACGAGTCTGGTCTTTGCCCCCGTCGGGGCATCGGCGCAAGACGATGCCGGTATTTCCGGTTCCGTCACTGACTCACAAGGACTCGCGTTACCAGGCGTCACGGTCACCGCGGAAAGCCCGCAATTGATCGAACAAAGTCGAACGGTCTTCGCGGATGGGTCTGGGCAGTATCGATTCGTCGCCCTTCCACCGGGAACCTACTCGGTCAGTTTTCAGCTGCAAGGGTTTTCAACGCTCATCCGTGACGGTATCTTGCTCGAAGGGGCCTTCGTCGCCGCCGTTGACGCAGAACTCTCCGTCGGTCAACTCTCGGAGAGTGTCACCGTCTCCGGTGCCGCACCGCTCGTCGACGTGGTCAGCACGCGTGAACAACTCGTGCTGAGCGAAGACCAGGTCAACGTGCTCCCAGGCGCAAACAACCTCATGACCAGCATGTCGTATGTCCCCGGCGTCACCGGAAACTTCCTCGCGGTCGAAGGACTCTATGGCCAGCGCGGTCCGTCCGTGCACGGGTCAGAGGGACCAGACAGTCAGTCCCACATCGACGGCATCGAAACCGGCACGCAGATGGGTGGCCGGAGTGAATCGGTTGGTGGTGTAGGACTGGTTACCGACGAAGCACAGATTTCAGAAGTTGTCTACGACACCAGCTCCATGTCAGCCGAATACGGCCAAAGCGGTATCCGCACGAACATGATTCCCAAGACCGGCAGCAACGTCTGGACGGGAGACGTATTCGTCAGCGGCACCACGGACCGGTATGCCACCAGCAACATCTCACCAGCACTGGCCGAACAAGGCTTCAAGTTCGCGCCACAGGCGTGGAACTACCGGCTGAACCCGTCCGTCGGTGGCCCGCTCATGGAAAACAAACTCTGGTTCTTCGGTTCCTTGGTGCACAGCGAGAGCAAAACATTCCGCACCGACATCAACTTTGACCCGAACCACCCCACCACACCAGAAGGTCTTGGGGATGACCTCCGGGCCTTTGGGCTTGGCAAGTCGGGCGTACAAAACACTCGCATCACAATGCAGCTAAACAATGCGAACAAAGTAACCACCTCCTTTACGAACCAGCAAAACAACTTCGGGCGCGTCGTCGGCACCGGCTTCGGACGTGTCGCATCGGAAGCGTTATTCGACGGCACATCAGACCCGAACTACCTGAGCACCACTCGCTGGACCTCAATGCTGTCCAGCCGGTTGCTTCTTGAAACAACTGTGGCGTATCAGCGCCTTGACCTCAAGTTTCAACAGATGGAAGGACACGGACCTGGCTCCATGGCCTTCACGGACTCCGTCTCAGGACTGGCCTCCGGCAACTCCATTCTTCAGGGCTATCAATCTGAGGATCACCGCCGGACCGTCAACGTTGCATTGTCCTATGTGACTGGCTCGCACAACTTCAAAGCCGGTATGCAGTACAACAACAATCTCCAGTATTTCAAATGGAAGAACAATGGAGATATCTTCCAGGGCATGAAGGCTGGTGGATGGCCGTATGGCATCCTCGTCATGACGAACGGCGACGCCGAAGACCAGCGAAATCAGAACTGTGACTGCGGCTTCTACGTGCAGGACGCGATCACGCTGGACCGGTTGACCATTAATGGTGGCCTGCGCTTTGATTACTTCAACAACTCGCTCACCGGCGGACTATCCCCGGCTGGGAACTTCTCGCCGGAGATCAACGCACCACCGATCAATGACCTACCCAACTGGAAAGACTGGAACGGTCGCTTCGGATTCGCCTACGACCTGTCAGGTGACGGGCGGACCGCCCTCAAGTTCAGTACCGGTCGCTATGTGGCCAATGAAGCCCTCGGGATCACGTCGCAGTTTAGTCCCTTCGGATTTAAAATCGACTACCGTCCCTGGAGCGATCTGAATTACGACGGGACCGCGCTCAACGCCGACGGAACACCGCAGTACAATGAAATCGGTGCCAGCTATAACCCGAAGTTCGGGCAACCAACCACGGCCAATCGCCTTGACCCGGACACACCACGGAAGAGCAACATGGAATACTCCGGGGGAATCGAACATCAACTCGGAAACAGTTGGTCCATTAGCGCAAAGTATCACCGGCGCGACTTCAGCAACTTCCGATGGAACGACAACACGGCCTTATCCGCGGCCAACTGGCAGCCCGTCACGTTTACGTCACCGACCGATTCACGCTTGACCAACAGTGGCGAAACACTCACGGTCTATGATCTCGTCGACGGCTACACCGTGACCACCGGCGACATCTTGACCCGACACGCACCAGATGATCGCCGCACCTGGAATGGGGTCGAATTCATCGCTGACGGTCGGCTGTGGCGTGACGGCTTCGCGCAGATCAGCTGGACGGCGGGAGAGACGAGCAACGACTTCTGCACGGGGGGACGTCTCGAAAACCCGAACAGCTTGCGGTTCTGTGAAAACAGCACGGGGGTCCGCCACAGCTTCAAATTCTCCGGTGGCATTCCGTTACCCTTTGACTCGATGTTCTCCGGTCTGTTCCAGATCTTTGCCGGAAACTCGATTCTTGGTAGCTACCAGGTTGACGCAACCGACACCGGTCGTGCGTTGAATTTGGCTGGCTTGCAAGACCCCGGGATCAACATTGCCCTCATCGAACCAGGGGCACTGTATGAACCCGCCACGGCCGCGCTCAGCTTACGCTTCTCGAAGGTCGTCACGACCGGGAACGTACGCACACGGGTCTACATGGACGCGACCAACCTGCTCAACACGTTGCAAGTCACGGCTCGCAACCGCTTCTTCGGCGGCGGCCTCACAGGACAGAATGACGAATTCTTCCGCCCGATCAATCTCAACCGCGGTCGGACGTTGTCCTGGGGGATCCAGACCAGCTTCTAGAACGAGGTTCTAGTGTTCAAAAGGGGCTTCCATCGGAAGCCCCTTTTTTTTTGACTAATCAGACAGTGGTCCCCTTCTCGAAAGTGAA
>CAZUZW010000113.1:0-3982 GCA_964624855.1 uncultured Vicinamibacteraceae bacterium | reverse complement strand
TCCACCTCCGTCGATCGAACTAGATACCAGAATAATAACGACAGTCTCGCTTTTTCGCGTCATTAGGTCGTAACACGACAAGCGTGGTTCCGCTCCTGTTGTTACATCACGGGTGTTCTGCTTGAAAGAAAGAAGACCATGACTAGCAACCGGACGCTCTGAAAAGACCGGCGAGAGGTTCCTGCTATTGGATGACCCAGAGTTCACGTTGTGGGCCAGACAAGTACTCTACGTTTCCATCGCTATGCACGATGGTGTCTTCCTCGCGCATGATCGTCACAGCTTGGTCATTCCATTCTGGCACGGCTTCACTGACCGAGAACTCCAATGAAATCCATTCCCCTGCTCGCAACTGAAAGCGGGGATGGTCCCCGTATCGATCTGGCCAATCGTGAATCATCCACACACCGGCGTCGTGCACCCAATTCCCCTGGGCGTGTGAATAGACCAAGCTGTCAATGCCTTCATCCAACGCTCGCGATTCTGCCGCGGTCTTAATGGCAATGCCCGTACGACCAACACGAAACTCATCGACAAGAATGTTTGCCATCCGAACTGAGCGAGCAAACGCTGCACGTAATCCCGCCGGCGGTTCGGTCTCACCCGCGCGCAATACATACGCCATCTTCTGCTGGTCAGCCACGATACCGGAAGTCCGGACACCAAAATCGACATGCAGCAAATCTCCCGGTTGAATAATCGGGTCATCACTGTCATCCAACATTTCGGATCCTCGGCGCTGAAGATCTAGCGAAGCTGGAAAATTAAATTCGAACCCCTGCCGCTTCCATTCCGCGGTGATCCAATAATGGACGTCAAGTAACGATGTTTGCCCTGGCTGGATGATCTCGTTTGAGAATGCTCGACGTAAAATACGAAACGTTGCCTGGCTGGCCTCTCGCTGGATTACCTCTTCGGCCTCCGTCTTCGTCGAAACATAATCGACAAGCAACGGTTCTGATGACACAAGCGCTGACCGATACGTTTCGCCGATGGTCTGCAGCAAGTAATCCTTCAACTCTGCAGTCAGACCATCAGCCATGCTGATCGTACGCGATTGGTTGATAGCGATCCGCGTTGGGCTTCGATCATCGACATATTCCCGAAGGTGTGGCGATAAGCCTTCTTCTCCGTAAAGAATCTTGGTGTCATAAAACCGGTCAAGGTGATTACTGAGGTGAGTACCCAGCGCCATGGTCTCAAGACCCTCGACACCTGCGTCATAAAAAAGATACGCGTTCCGATGGCCGTACCACCCGGTAATACCGTATCCACCAAACAGTTCAAGGGCCGGATCTGGTGCGTTCTCGCGACTCAGAATGATCCAAAGATCAATCTCATGCGCTCGCATCAGTGGCAACAAGTGCTGACGCATCTTCTCTGCTTTTACGATCCATTCGCGTTCAGTACGATCGCGAATCAACTCGGGTGTGATTTGTGTCCCCCCAACAGACAGCGTTGAGAGTGAGACGAACAGGGCGATACAAACGACTGCACGAGCGATCATCAGCGTGAACCGCAAACGTCACGTCTCCAGCAAGCGAGTTCTAATTTGAATAGGTGATGCGATAAATAGCTCCAACGCTATCATCACTCACAAGCAGGGCGCCGTCAGGCATCACCTCAACGTCAACAGGGCGCCCCCAGGCTTCGTTCGTAGCTTCCAGCCATCCTTCGGCAAAAATGTCATAACCCGTCACACGATCACCATTAAGACGTACCACCATCAACCGATAGCCTGTATGACCAGCTTCCGGCGAACGATTCCACGACCCGTGCTCGGCAATAAAAATTTGATCGCGATAGGAGTCAGGAAACATCTCTCCTGTATAAAACTCCATTCCCAACGAAGCGACATGGGGCCCTAATCTTTGAGCCGGCGGTCGAAACTCACTACAGGGCCGGGTATTAAATTCTGGGTCTTGAATATTCCCCTGGTGGCAGAATGGAAACCCAAAATGAAGACCTGCTTCTGGCGCATGGTGCAATGTATCCGCCGGTTGCGTATCCCCGAGGCGGTCACGACCATTGTTTGTAAACCACAACTCGCCACTGGTTGGATGCCAATCAAATCCAACTGAGTTTCGAACCCCTCGAGCGTATATCTGCACATCGCTACCGTCGGGTTCCATGCTCAGAATCGTCGCAAACCGTGGCTCCTCATCTTCGTGGAAACAAATATTGCACGGTGCTCCGACAGGCACATACAACCGACCATCAGGACCAAAGGCGATGAACTTCCACCCGTGGGCCCGCTCCGTTGGCAAAGAATCATTCAGAACAACTGGCTCGGGCGGCGCGTCGAGATGTGACTCGATATCGTCATACCGTAAGACCCGATTGATTTCAGCCACGTACAGGTCTCCGTCATGAAATGCCACGCCATTCGGCATATTGAGACCACTATCCAACACAAATACCTGATCAGCAGACTGGTCTCCGTCGTCATCACGCACAGCATAAACATCCCCTGCCTGACGGGTACTTACAAAAACGGTGCCGTTCGGACTTAACGCCATCTGCCGGGCATTCGGAACATCAGCGGCGTACACCTCTATCGAAAACCCAGGCGGGAGCGTGAGCTTGTCGAGTTGGGGTGAACGCATTTCATCTTGAGCATTTGCAGGGAGAACAGACATGCTCAGTAAACCAGCCATCAACAATCGTCGAATGTTCATATGCAAAAGCCTCGAAAATATGACTGCAACACCTAAAACCGGAAGAGATACTGGAATTTCGTAAACACCGCTCGATTTGTTTGTTGATACACCGTCGCCATCGGAAAAAGCTGATCGTCTATCCCATCACCGTCCATGTCATCACCATAGATCTGATCAGCTTGTCGATAGTGATCGTCGTACCCAATGTAGAACGCGGTTCCCGCATTCAATCGATACGTAAATAACAGATTTAAATCAACGGTCTTATCGAACGTGTTGTACTCAGAAATGTTTCGCAGCAAAAACCGATCGGTAAATTGATACGTGCTGAGCGCGCGTAAGATTTTGACATCAAAAACCAGGTCATCGCCCGTGCGCGGATCGATGAAATCACTGGTCCGCAAATTAATCTCGGACTGAAACCGTGAGAGCGGTCGCAGCGCCGCAAAAAAACTCCCGGTGCTTCCTCGACCGAGGTAGGGATTCTCAACGTAGCGAACCAGGTCGCCGTACTCATAGTACCCACCGACTGACACTCGGCGGCTTGTACTGATCTGCCCACCGATCCGACCCGCCTGTTTCTGGAAATTAATACCGCCGAAGCGCTCCATTTCATCTTGGAACTGGCTATTCACACTGATGTTGCGCGCAAACGTCGCATCAAATGCCACGCGTTTATCGAGATCTTGAAGAACGTTATTGAAATCATGGTTCCAGTTATAGCGAACACTCGGCCCCCAACTGACAACCCAGCTTTCTGGTCTGAACGTGTATCCAAGAGAACTGAACCCCTGCTTTTGGTCGACCCGACGCACAAATCCGATATCCGTGCGGAAGTCCGGCGACAACGTATACAGCGAAATAAAACTGGTCCAGTGTCGATCGGTCAAACGCCATGAGAGATTAAACATCTGCCCCTCGCGATCCATTTGCTCAAGATCACGATGGTCGGTCTGAACCGCTTGAAACGACAGTGACTGCGTTTGACCGAGACGGAAATTCCCGTCGAGCGCACCCAACGTACTATGCGTATCTAAAAATTCTCGGTGCGTCACCAAGGCACCGACATACGACTCCGCATACAAGTCGTACCGTGCTCGCCCGACGATATTGTTTGCTTTTTCTCCAAACGCACTATCCGTCGAACTATCCGTCCGCCCTGGTGCTTCATCATTGGCAATCATCAAACCAACAGTCGTGTTGCCAACCTTGCCCGTAATTTTTCCGCCGAACTCTGGGTCAACGATCGTCCGCGTATTGACAAACGTGACCATGCCACGCTGCGGAGAAAAAATCTCTGCCCCTTCAAGAAAGAACGGTCG
>CAZUZW010000112.1:0-4001 GCA_964624855.1 uncultured Vicinamibacteraceae bacterium | reverse complement strand
CACCGGAAATGCAACAGGCGTCCCATCAGCCGCGACAACACCCAACACCACATCGTGCACACCCAAGCGTGGGTCGACATCTCCAACCGGAAAAATAGGCCCAGCGTCGTCCCGGCCACGCAAAGGATTGCTGGGGTAACTCCGACCGATTCCTCCATCCTCGGCAACGATCGTGGTCTCGGGATACGCCTGACGCCAAGCCTTCCACGTGGACGTTATGACCGTAGCCTGATTGAACTGGACACCGGCGTCGAACAATGGGCCCGAGATCGCCCTGCCTGTAAATGTGTCGACCGCTGAAAACGTAGAAATGTCGTACATAAACTTATTCGACCGAGACAACAGCCCCGAAGTTCGAAGTCGTGGCCGGACGCTCTCGGTTTCATCCGTAAAATACGCTTGTGCGGACAGACATAAGGTGCAATAGGGTAAGGCGATTCTGCGTCCGCCAAGTGTGTCATTGACCATCTCATGCACTTCCATAATGTTTTTCGGATACGCTCTCGCCTCGCCATTAATGACGACGCCGAACACAAGCGCCTCGTCTGGATACCACGCACCAGCTGCTGCATTGGTCACTGCTGGCTCGTCTAACGCCGGAATACATCCCCGCGGACAGACCTGTCCTGAGGTCGCATCTGGACGGTCGTCAATGAAGACTCCACCCCAGCCGACAAGTCGCCAGTCTATCGCCGAATCTTCGTCATTAAAGAAGGTTTCCCACCCTGGTTCAATTAGAAGAAACAAGTCACGCTTCAACAGTCGGTAGTTAGGTGGTTCCGGTAGCGCCCACGCTAAAACACGATCACCCATAACCGTAAAGGCATTCTCCGGGAGATCAGCGCCGCTCAAGGTTTCAAACGCTTCGACCAAAATATCTTGCGACGTGCGTGTTGCAAACCAATGAAGGTCATACAGGTACCACAGCAGACGACTATCCCCAGACCGACCAATCGTCCGTACCGCTTCTTCTGGAAAACGCCGCTGGCGTAGTGACGGTACGATCTTGGCTAAGGCCTCGCGGACCGACGGTTCCAGTGCACCGACACGAGCCGATGGAGCGAGGGGAAAGGTCTGTCTGTTCTTGTCTACGAGTGTGTCCTGAGATAGCGTTTCAACGTCGACGGTGCTGTGCATCGAGAGCGTCGCGAAAACCCTCACGCTGACAACGCGCTGATTGATAGTCCCCATCTTCAAAAACACCTGTCGCCTCGGACCTCGGCAACAGGGAAATCAAGCGTCATGAGTTACTCAGGCGAACGACGTAACACGCGATTCCACCACATCACCACGCCGGTCACCAGTAACGTCGGCGGCACGAACGCAACGATGGCCCAAACCGCCTTCGTGGTTTCGTTACACAGACCTCGGTCACAAAATGGGATCCCTCGACCACCTAGTCGACCAAAGTGGAGGTAGGCCAGCCAGTACAAAATACTGTCACCTACTCGATCAACCGGATTAGACGGGTCGAACGGCTCAAAGTAGTCCACTGTTCGTTGAAATATTTCTGGGTAGGACAAGTAGACGCCCGACACGCCCCAGATCAGAATGAAGGGCATAAACCAGAAACCCAAGACACTGTGGAGGTTCCAATTCAGTCGCTTCCAATTCGCTTTCATATCCAGCGTCAGACTCCGTCGCCAACTGTTAATCCCTGGCCACCAAATCACGATTCCTGTGCCAAACAACACAATGAAAAACAGAGCGCCCAAACCGTTAATTCTGCGCCCTGTGCGACCGTTTAGCAGATTGTCATGAAGGTCTAGTGTCCACGCCGAGACACGATATCCAAGGGGCAGCGGGTCCCCTAAATCTTCTCCTGTATACGGATGAAACAACCGCCGAATTGTCTCGTCGTCGCTGGCAAGAGAGATCTCAACGGCATGATTCGATGTCTCGCCTATGCGCACATTAGTCACCTCGTAGTCCGGGTAGACTCGCTCGGCGAACTCGGTCAGGACTTCTGGTGTCAGAGATTCACCAGCCGCCGCAACGATGACTGGCTCCGGAGAAAATGCCTGAAACAACTCGTTTCGGTATACCAACACACTCCCCGTCACACAAATCATGAGGAGATACAGACTGATACCAATTCCTGTCCACAAATGAATCTGAAAGATCGCCCGTCGCACCCATAGGGTCTGGGGTGCTCGTAACCATCGGTCCCATCCAACCATGTCAGGCTCCCGATTAACAGTTATTGTCTTTCACAAAGAACGTAATACGACGCCCCGACGCTGTACTCAATTGCTGGCGCTCTGTGCTTTGACTCGAGTATTTGAGTTTGATCTCCGCACGGCATTACGCACACTTCAAAATGACTGCGGCAACAGACCACCAACAAGACGGTTCATCATCGCCCGCGGGAGTGATCACGAAAGAATGACGTGATCGCCTCAACAGTGCCTCGAGGATAGGTGTGAGCACCACGGTGAATCCACGTTACAACCGGCGCAAGGGTGTCGGATCCATACACCGTGCACCCCTCCCCGCATCGCGCCGTCTCATCAGCGACGCCGTTTACTTCAATCGCGGTTTCGATTGCGTCTTGCTGATCCGCAAAACTTACCACTCGGTCTTGTTCCCCAGCCACATGCAATAGCGGTGATGGCTGCTCCGGTCGAACCGACGGGCGCAGACGCGCAGCAACTGGCGCATAGGCGGCAAAGACCTCCGCCCGCTCCGCCCAAAGCAAATAGGTGAACATTCCTCCATTCGAAAATCCGGTTGCGTATATGCGATCATCATCGACGTTATATTGTTCACGCAGCGACGCTAGCGCCACGTCGACGAGCTTCAGGTCTCGATTGCCTGCATCGCTCTCCACCTGCCACCCGAGACGGCCACGCCGTCTTTCCAAGCCCTGAAAATACACAACAATCGCTTCCGGCCAGGCCACGTGCATATTCGTGTGCTGAAAGTTATGCATATTGTCGCCGAACCCATGGAACGACAAGACCAGCGGAACCTCTTCAGCTCCCGATGACACAGTTGGCAGATACACAATCGCTTCCCGCGTCTGGCCGTCCACCTGCCATCGTAGTACCTCCTCCGCCAACACGCCGTTGGCATTCAACACCAGCAACAAACCGGTCACAACGAGTTGGCTTAGAAAGGTTTTCATCATTTCTCCTTTATCGCACACGACGTAGGCGCTCATCAGACTCTACTCACCCAGCACTGTCAAGCTTTGCTGACCTAGCTAAAACACTCTGATCTATCAGTCGCTCCCGGAGACCAACGATACCCATTGACATCTCGTTCTTCAATCCAGTCTGCATTGGTTATTCGATACAGCTTGCCAGCGGATTCACGTAGAATAGCGGTCGGTACGTAACTGGCCCGCCAACGAAAACAACCCTGCCGGTGAGGAGGCGCACATGTGTGATGAACGAACCGTGACCGAGAATGCCGATTATTTGCGTGGGAAGAAATTAACACGTAGGCAGTTCGGAGCTGTTTCAGCTGGAGCGGGATTATCGATGCTCTTGCCTCGCGCCGCGAACGCTCAGGCGGTATCCGAAATGGAACTGGAGGTCACGACTCCAGATGGCGTCGCGGATAGATACTTAGTACATCAGTCGAGTGGGGCTCATCCGGGAGTCTTAATATGGCCCGATGCCTATGGCTTACGACCTGCCAAGAAACAAATGGCTAAACGGCTTGCAGAATCTGGCTACTCGGTCTTAGTCGTCAATCCTTACTACCGGTCCCAACGATCACCGATCGTGAACACCACTAATTTCGCGGAAGTCCGCGACATAGTTTTACCACTGATGCAATCGCTAACCCCCGACATTCAGGCGAGGGACGCCCAAGCATTTATCAGTTTTCTAGACAATCAACCATCCGTAGACAGCAACCGTAAGATGGGAACGATGGGCTACTGTATGGGTGGCCCGATTACGATGCGTACCGCCGCGGCACTTCCCGATCGTGTTGGTGCTGCCGCGTCGTTTCACGGCGGTGGCCTCGTCTCCGATCAACCCGATAGTCCA
>CAZUZW010000111.1:0-4011 GCA_964624855.1 uncultured Vicinamibacteraceae bacterium | reverse complement strand
CCGAAACGCAGGTGGATGCGAGAACGGTAAATGACGTCAAGGTCTCGGAAGATGGTGACGTAGCGGTGATTAGCCGTGAAGGTGCTTCGAATCGGAGGAATGGGTTTGTCGTGCTCGGTGTGGGTAATCCTCGAGAAGGCGTACCCGTTCTATCGGAGTTTACGGACCAATTAACTGGTGGTGTCCATAATGTATTTATTGCGGAAGACCACGTTTATGCGTTAAGCGCTGGCCGACGTTATGACGTCGTCAGTATAGAGAATCCTCGAGTTCCCGAACGTGTCGGTCGTTTTGAGCTCGCGACGCCAGGGCACAGTGTCCACGACGTATGGGTAAGTGATGGGGTGGCTTTCTCTTCAAACTGGACGGACGGTATTGTTGCGGTCGATGTTGGCGGTGGTGGTCAGGGTGGAACGCCTGAACGTCCAGTCGAACTGGGGCGTTATCGGTATCCGAGCGGCTGGAACCACGCCGCATTTCCGTATCGGAGCCAATCGACCGGAAAGTTCTATCTGTTTGCTGGAGATGAAGCGTATCCGTATGGCGGTATTTCTGGTGCCGATGACGATGATCAAATTCCAATGCGGACTGCGGGTTGGATTCATGTGATTGACTGGACTGATTGGGATAACCCTCAGGAGGTTGCGCGTTACGAGGTGCCGGAAGCTGGCACGCATAATTTTTGGGTCGAAGACGACATTCTGTACGTTGGTTTCTACTATCCGGGTGGGCTACGTGTAGTAGATGTGTCCGGCGAACTGATGGGTGATCTCTATAAACAGGGGCGTGAGATTGCTCGGTTCGTACCGTTTGACCCGAATGGGTACACGCCGAATGCGCCGTTCGTCTGGGGGCCGCAGCCCTATAAGGGGCACATCTTTTTTTCTGAGTTTAATAGCGGACTCTGGGCGGTTCGTTTGAAAGAAAAAACTGGACCGGCCCCAGTGATCGGTGAGCCACGGTAGTAGCACTTACAGGCCAGCAACATGGTTCAAGTGATACGGCTGTTCGGTGCAGTATTTGTCTTTGTCATTGCGATAGGATTTTTTGTTCCGCGTGCTGCGCAAGTTGATCCAAGTTCACCACTCCCGCGTCGCAGTTATTATGTGTACGTATGTGCTGAGTCAGAAGATGAAGTGGCTGTTGTTCGGTATGGGCCTTCGGGCTTGGAAGTGATTAAGACAGTTACGGTGGGCAGTTACCCGACTGAGACCGAAGGGCCTCACGGTGTGGCACTTGATCCGACCGGGCAGTATTGGTACGTCTCAATTGCCCACGGGTTTCCATTTGGAAGTGTGCACAAGTATCGCACTGGAACAGATGAGTGGCTCGGGGACGTCACACTGGGTATGTTTCCTGCGACGTTGACGGTGTCGGCGACGACAGGGTTACTTTATGTTGTGAATTTTAATCTGCACGGAGGCATGGAACCGAGTAGCGTTTCTGCTGTTGAAGTTGACACGATGACTGAAGTTGAACGCATTGAAACAGGGATGATGCCGCATGGTTCACGGTTGAGCCGAGATGGGACCCGTCACTATTCAGTCAATATGATGGGGGGCGATCTGGTTGAACTGGATGCGCTTGGCTTTGAAGTGTCTCGTCGATTATCACTGGGCGAGGAAGTTCAGCCGACGTGGGTTACGGAACCAACGACCGATGGCATGGTTTATGTGACCGGAAATAACGTGGGGAAAGTATTTGAAGTCGATCTCGATGGTTGGCAAGTGGACCGGATCTTTGAAACAGGAGCCGGGCCGTACAATCTTGCAGTTACGCCGGATGAGTCGACGCTTGTTGCTACCTACAAGAGTGATAATGCGGTCAGCTTTTGGGATCTGGCCAGTGGTGAAGAACGTGCGCGTATTGAAACCAGTCGTACGATTCCTCACGGTGTCGCGGTGACGCCTGATGGGGCTTATGCATTTGTGACGCTCGAAGGTGTTGGGAGTGACCCAGGGACTGTTGAGGTCTACGATTTGGCAATCCTTCGTCGTGTCGCGACTGTGGATATTGGAAAACAGGCGGGTGGTATTGCGTTTTGGAAGGTTGAAGGACCGTAAGCATTTGTAGCAGGTCCAGCGGATGAGTCTTTCTTTGCGGTTGGCAGCCGCATATCGTCGTCACCTTTTCGCGACAGCGAGCTTTTTTCTTCTTGCCGTTATTCACACATATCCGCTTATTACGGGGCTTGACCATTTGTCACGACATAATGATGATGAGTGGTTGAACGCGTGGGCCGTGTCATGGATTGCCCAACAACTGTGGACTAATCCCCTGAGTCTGTTTGACGCGAATATTTATTACCCTCATGAACAGGCATTGGCTTATACCGAACCGTTGCTGATTCCTGGTGTCATCGGTATGCCGATTCATTGGCTCGGCGTCTCCCCGTTACTGACCTATAACGTATTGCTGCTTCTTGGGATGACATTGACCGGACTTGCGATGTACGTCCTGGTGTTTCGATGGACCGGTGACCATTGGAGCGGCTTGTTGTCTGGTGCGGTACTGGCGTTCGGCACACCGATGCTGACGCGCCTTCCTCATCTTCAGACTCAGCATTTTTACTGGTTACCACTGGCGTTACTTGCATTTGACAATTTACTAACGAAGCAACGAACGCAGGATGCGGTATGGGTCGGTCTCTGCGTTCTCGGGGCGGCACTGACGTCCGGTTATACGGCGGTCTTTGTTGTATTCGCACTGGGTGCGACCTTGGTCGCGAGAAATTCTGGATTGTGGACAAAGCGTGGGTTGAGTGTCGTACTCCGCCTGGCCGCCGTCGCTTGTGTCACGTTGATCCTGATGCTGGTGGTTTTGTCGCCGTATCGAGACCTACAGGTTGCCAGGCCGTTGCCGAATGCGGGAAGTTTCTTGGCAGCGGTACAGATATATCTTTCATCGGCCACCTATGTGCACTTTCACACATGGGCACAAGGTTTCTACGAACAGACACCGGGGTCATTTTTCCCTGGCGTAGTTGCTGTGGTCCTCGCGCTGTTTGGTTTGAGGGGTTCGCGGATAGGTGTGTCCCGTACTGTGCTGTTCTCCTTGTTAAGTATCGGAATAGTGGGCTTTGTGCTTTCACTCGGAACCGTTACGCCAGTATACGGATGGCTCTACGACATCATCCCTCCGTTTCGAAGCCTCCGCGCACCAAATCGTTTCGGTATCCTGCCATTTTTTTCAATTGCTGTGCTTGCTGGCATTGGTTTTGCTCGGTTGCGACGGCACATTTCAGTTGCATGGGTCGTGCCGGCATCCGTTGCTATTATCGTTGTCGCTACTGTTGAGAGACTTCATGGGGTGCAATATAGAACGTTCGATTGGCACCCGAGAATCTATCAGTCGCTTGGAGCATTAGAGAGTGGCCCGGTGGCAATCTTGCCGGTCTATTACGGTCGCCAGTTCAATAGAAATGCGCGTTACTTGTTGGGTTCGACGGCTCATTGGCGACCGATGGTCAATGGTTTTGGGAATTCTCGACCTCCAGACTTCGATCAAACGGCTGCGGTGATTTCGTGGTTTCCTTCGCTCGTGTCCGTTGCGCGTCTGCAAGAACTCGGAGTGCAGTATGTGATTGTCCACACAGACGCGATGCCACAGATACAGGGCCGCTTGGCGCAAATTGCTGGTCGGTCGGATGTGACGCTGGTTGCTCAAGATGGGGCTGATCGTTTGTACCGGATAAACGATTTCCCAGAGATGCCGATTCGGGATGTGCTGGGAGATGTGCAGTGGTCAGAGGTGATCTATGTTGAGCGACCCGGACGTGAGAGTTATTTCGCTGGGAGTGAAGATGTCGGGCCATTATTTGGACTTCAACGACCTGAGCATGTGTTGGTACATATAGAGAATACGACCGAACGATCGTCTCTTGATTTACGTTTGCCGACGACAATGCGCGGACGAATTTATGCAGCGACTACCGGACAGGTTATTAGTGAGGTGGCAGTTGAGTCTTTTCAGAGTGCAGGCGGGCCGGTTTCAGTCGACCTACCGCAGGGG
>CAZUZW010000110.1:0-4389 GCA_964624855.1 uncultured Vicinamibacteraceae bacterium | reverse complement strand
GGACGCACCGACTGGGGCAGCCACAATCTAGACCTGCATAACCGTCGCTATGCGGAGCTTGACCAAATCAATACAACTAACGCGGACCGACTCCGCTCGGAATGGTCTTTCGACGTTCCCGCCGGCGTCGACGTTAGTCAAGTGACACCTCTTGTCGTCGACGGCATGATGTATTTTCACGCCGCGAATATGGTCTTCGGCATTAACGCAGCGACAGGTGAGTCAATCTGGACGCTAGAACTTGATGTTGCCGAACGAAATCGGGTCCGGGGCCCCACCTATGCAGAAGGGAAAATCTACTCATACAACGGTGCCAACCTCGTTGCGGCCGACGCCAAAACAGGAGAATTAGTGGAATCCTTTGGTGATGGTGGCGTCCTCCCCGTCGTCGGACTCGCTTTGCAGACTAAATACCCCGATGTGTACCCCCCGACTCTCGACCCCTATTCCATCGGGTACCGGATCACGAGTGCACCCACGTACCACGACGGAACGTTGTATCTAGGATCTGCATTATCGGAAGGACATATTCCTGGCGGTCTTGTGATTGCCACTGATGCGACAACTGGCGCTATTAAATGGGTGTTCAACACGATTCCACAGCGTCCACAAGATGAAGGGTGGGAAATCGCGAACCCTACGTGGGGGGACGGCCAGCGCGTCGGAGGTGGGGTTTGGACACAACCAGCGATCGATCTCGACCTGGGACTCCTTTATATCAACGCTGGAAATCCATCACCTGCATACGACGGGTCAGCGCGCCCAGGCGCCAATCTTTTTACGAATGCCACTATTGCCCTCGATCTCGAAACCGGCGCACTTGAGTGGTATTACCAAGCCGTTCATCATGACCTTTGGGATTGGGACCATGTAACCGGTCCGGTGCTGTTTGACATTACCCGTAACGGGCAAACCATAAAAGGCGTCGGTGCCGCCGGCAAGAATTGCCTCCTTTATCTCTGGGACCGTGAAACCGGACACCCACTAAACCCCATGGTCGAAACTCTAGTTCCAACTGATACCAATGTCCCCGGAGAAGTGGTTTATCCGACACAACCTATCCCGCATACGGCACGAGGCGTTCCAATGACGCCCCTCTGTGCCACGTATGTCAATCTCGACGATCCTGAACTCCAGGCTCAAGCACGGCAAATGTATTGGCCTTACTCTACGAATGAACATTACATCGTGGCGCATGGCGGCTCCAGCTTCGGTTCGCCGGCCTTCAGTCCACGCACGGAATTGCTTTATGTCACAGGAAAAAACGCGGCCGTCTCACTTACCGTCAAACCGGTCGGTGATAGCCTTGAGGCAGGTCCTGACTCGAGAGGTCACACCGAAAACTTTGAAGAACTGAGCCGAATCCCGAGCTACACACCCAGCACAGCGATCACAGCCTACGACCCTGTCAGTGGTGAAGAACAGTGGCAGCAAGTATTACCAGCGGTAACATCGATCGCAGCAAGTGGAAACCTAGTCACTGCTGGTGACATTGTCTTGCAAGGCACTGACGATGGCAGCTTCTATGCCTTGCATGCGGCGACGGGTGAACCGTTGTTTCAATACAGTGCCGCTCGCCCGATACGGTCGAGCCCGATCACTTACGAAATCTCAGGGAAGCAATATATTTCAGTTGTCGCAACGAATACTGTAATTGCGTTCGCGTTACCGTAAATCTTGCTCGGACGTCTCAAAGCATTCGTTCAATTTGTTTAACACCAATTTTGGTCTGTGTAAACGTTCCAGTAGGAACAGACGCAACACGGCGCAGTGAATCGCTTCGTGTCCGTTTTAACGCTCCTGCGCACGGGCTCCACTCAGGGAATTCGGCACAGCGTAGTTGCCTTCGTGGCACGCGTACTCAAACTGTTGGTATTTGTCGTCCTGCTTAAAATTGAATGCGACTGTCCACGGGTGCGTGTATGTATCCGGGTCATCAACGGTCAACTCGTACCGCAGGGTATCTTGATTGACCAAGGTAAAACGCTCAACAACATGTCGCTGTGGCGTTTGGGGGGCCCTGGATCCTGGTCCTCGCTGATTCTCGACTAAGCGAAAATTGGTCGACTCAACAATTAAGGTATTCCCGTTCCAATGTCCTCTGGGATCTCCATTCCAAAGTCGAACCTTGTCGTTCACATGAGGACCCGCATCAATGGGAATGATCCGAGCATTGTGAATCATCTCACTCAAAATCACGACATACCCCGGAGATTGAAAGAACATCTTGCCGTTGTTGTAAGCAGTCGGCATCATGATCCCATACGTACCGCGCGACAGGCATCGGTCGCCTGATTCCATCGTTTGATAGGAATCGTGAAGATGGTTGCCAGCCCGGTGAAACTCAACGCTGGCTTGTGCTTGTTCAGTCATCGAAGGCATCTTGCCAGTCGAGGGCGAAATCAACAATGCCGGTGCGTCCGCGGCATCTGGCTCTTTCCAGAACCAATCAAACCAATAGTTCGCGTACGCACCCACGCCTCCACTGGTTTCAAATCCATTCCACGTGACGGCCTTCCGCGAGTCGGACCGACGCTGGACATAGGCCTGAACCTCCTCAGCAGACACGTCCGACCCGCTGAGTTCCTCGGGCAACTCGAGAGGAATGTGAGCCGCACCAACGTTGTTCCAAGTACCTCGAATGTCAGGTTGGCCGTCTGCGAGGTATCGCGGAGACCAATCAGCTGCTGAGCTTGACGACGATTGGCCGAATGCCGGAACCGTCAACCCCAGCATTACCGCAAAAACTGTCGTGCATGTGACTAATGGTTCTCTGTGCATCAAGCACCTCAATTTCAAAACTTCAATAAACCTTAAGGTAGACCAAAAACGATGACGCTGGCTGTCGCCGGTGGCGTCGGCCACAATGACGACGTATTGCCGGCCATTAAGCTCACATACTGCTGCCCGCCAATTGCATACGTGGCAACACCGCCATTGTTCGGAGTCCCGGTGTTAAAGCGGAACACCTCCGCCCCATCAGCGGCATCTAGCACCAAAAAATCTCCCGTCAGTTCCGCGGTGAACAATAGTCCAGCCGACGTAGCAGTAACCGCAGCTAGCATCGGTTGCGGTGACTCGTAACGCCAGCGCAGCTCGCCCGTTGCTGCGTCGGTCGCAGTGAGATATCCCCGGGCCTCTTCGTAATCATCGCCTTCGAATCGACCGCCAAGCCATCGTTGTCCCCTGAATTCTTCAGCCGCGATGAACGTACCGCACCAGTCGACGGCCGGGGTATACAGTAAATTCAAGTTCGGGTTATAGGCAGGACTGTTCCACTGGACACCGCCAAGTAGCCCTGGACAAGCTCGCACGCCAGACGAGGTCACCTCTGCACCGGCATTTTCACGTCGTGTTACCGGTACGTTGTAGAGCTGTTGGTGACTATCGCGGTCAAGCAAATGTAATAACCCGTGCTTCCCAGTTGCCGATACGACCTTTCGGCGTTCACCAGCGATCGTCGTGGAAAAAAGTGGAGAGGCGTGAGTAAGGTCCCAATCGTGAGTGTCGTGAGGGGTCGCTTGAAAATACCATTGCAACTCGCCGGTTCGTGGGTCAAGCGCAATCAAAGAATTTGTGTATAAATTGTCTCCCTGTCGTGCCTCGGCATAAAAATCAGGCGCCGGATTTGAAACGGCCACATACAAAAGTTCATTCTCGAGATCCAGACTAAACGGTGTCCAGACAGCTCCGCCGCCAATGAGTTCACTAGTGGGATCGGACCAAGTTTCAGCGCCGGGTTCACCGGGCTCCGGAATCGTATTGAAACGCCACACCGGGGATCCGTCTGTCAAGTTGAACGCGCCAACCCAGCCGTGCACACCGCGTTCACTACCCGCCGGTCCGATAATGATCAAATTCTCAAAGATCAACGGTGGCATGGTGAAGCTGTAGCCCTCCGACGCATCCGCTGCAATCGTTTCCCAAAGCAGATCACCCGTAGCCGCATCGAGGGCTATTAAGTAGCCGTCGAGTGTTCCCCGAACCACTTTCCCATCCTTCAGACCAACCCCGCGAGTCATTGGAAAATTTCGTTGGGCTTTCGGAGTCCACTCGTGTCGCCATCGTAGTTCGCAAGTAATGGCATCAATCGCAATAGTGGACACTCCGGCTGTCAGATACATGACGCCTTGATAAATGATTGGATGGGTGTGAAATGGCCCGGGGTCACCAGTCTCATACGTGCACACTGGCTGCAACGCATTGGCGTTACTTCGATTAATCATATCTAGATCCACATAGCGCTGACCGTCATAGGAATGATTCGCGTATAGCCAGTCAGTACTGTTTTCACTCGCGGTATTTAGTTCTGTTTGACTTGGACCTGGTTGAGCCCAGCTCGCTTCAGACAAAAGACCAACCGTCTACATCGAAACACAAAGAACACCG
>CAZUZW010000109.1:0-4447 GCA_964624855.1 uncultured Vicinamibacteraceae bacterium | reverse complement strand
TTGTCGCGCTCGCGGTGGTCCTCGTACCAGCCGCAGCCTTTGCCCAGACACAAATCACGGGTGAAGTCACCGACAACACAGGCGGCGTGCTACCCGGCGTCACTGTGGAAGCATCCAGCCCATTGCTGATTGAAGGAAGCCGCGTTGCGGTGACCGATGGCACGGGCCGGTACACCATCATCGGTCTTACGGCTGGTACGTATACCGTGACGATGACCCTCCCGGGATTCTCGACCTTTGTTGCTGAAGGGGTTGAGGTACCGGCGAACTTTACCCAGACCCAGGATGGGTCGATGTCGGTTGGTGGAATCGAAGAGACAGTCACTGTCTCGGGTGAATCCCCCGTTGTCGACGTGCAAAGTGCAGCCCGAACCGAGGTCATGACGCGAGACACGATTGACTCGTTGCCGACACCTCGGAACACGCAGTCCATCGGTTATCTCGCCCAGGGCGTGCGGCTTACCCGGCCGGACGTGGGTGGGGCGCAGATGATGGAGCAGGTGCGGATGACGGCGCATGGCGCCAACGCCCGTCACACCACGATGCAGGTTGACGGCATGATGGTCAACTCGCAAATGGGTGACGGTCTCATCATGAACTACAACAACCAGGCGCTGAGCCAGGAAATGGCGATCAGCACCTCAGGTAGCCCGGCTGAAGTTCAGGCGGGTGGTCTGCGGTTGAACATGATTCCGAAAGATGGGGGTAACAACCTCAGCGGAACCGTGTATGTGGGGTTCACCCTGAATAACTCGTGGCAAGCCGATAACTTCACGCAGAAGATGAAGGATCTCGGCTTGAGCTCGAACCAGGCAGTGAACAACATTCATGACATCAATCCGGCCATTGGTGGCCCGATTGTGCGTGACCGGTTGTGGTTCTTCACCTCAGTCCGGGCGATCTCGGTTGACGAGATTTTCCCTGGGGCGTTCCAGCCGACGATTAAACCGACGGCAACCGCTGCGCAGGTTGAGGACTACTTCAACCGCGGCAGCACCGTTACTTGCGAATCCGGTCTGACCGGATGTAAGAGTGACCACCCGGCGATTGCGTCGGTGACACCGGCCATTGCGGAACAGCATGTCCGGAGTGCCCTTCTCCGTTTGACCGCGCAAGCGACCCAACGGAACAAGGTCAGTGCGTATCTCGATCGTATCTGGAAGTGGAAGAAGCGTGAGTTCACGGCCACTCGTGAGCCGATCCGTGCGTCTGGTCACCGTGATCCAGGCGAAGCGAACTACCACACGGCACAGTTGAAGTGGACCTCGACGGTCAGCAGCCGTGCGTTGGTGGAAGTGGGCTACTCGCAGGTCTACGAACGGTTGCTCATCCGGAACCAGGACAACAGCCCGATCAACGAAGGCGGCCCTGGGCTCCAGTTGCGCTATGACTCGCCGAGCGATCTCCGCACCTGTGTGAACACACCGTGTTACCACGATGCGAGCTATGACATGAGCCGCCCGTGGTTCAGTGAAGCGGTTGTGGCTGACCTCTCAACAGGTCGTCAGACTCGTAACTACTGGGGCGACATCTGGATTACCCCGTCAGACCGGTTTGTGCCGAGTGCGTCGTTTGCGTACGTCACTGGGTCACACAACTTCAAGACTGGTATCCAGTACTCCATGGGTAACGATGGGGACACCCGTAACCGTAACGGTCACATCAATGTGCGGACATACGATGGGTTCCCGGTGGCGGGGTCGATGGAAGACCGGCACCAAGTCGAGGCCACCAACTATCCTGTCAGCTGGAATACCAATGTCCGTCGTGACATGGGGATCTATGCGCAGGACACGTGGACTGTCGATCGGTTGACCCTGAATGTTGGGCTCCGTATTGACCGGTTCGAATCCCTGTCGGATACGTTCCGAACCGGCACATCGTTGCCTGGTGGCCGTTGGATCAACGCCCGCAAGGCGCCGCGGTTTGAACAGGGTCCGTTCTGGTCGGATTACTCCCCACGTATCAGCGTGGTCTATGACCTGTTCGGCGATGCCCGAACGGCGTTGAAGTTCTCGATGAACAAGTTCATGCGGCCGTATGCCAGTGGTCACGCCGAACGATACTCACCGTATCGTGAACAGAGTGACCGTCGTGACTGGTTCGACTGCGCGCTGAATCCAGCCATCCATACGGCTGGTGCTGCTGGTAACCCGAGCGACTGTGCGAGTGCTGCGCAGTTGTCTGGCCTTGCGGCTTCGGCGTCACACTACATGTCGACGAACTATGACGGCATTGTGCAGGACCACGAAATGGGACTCGTCAACAACACGGCCGTCTTCCAGGCGACCTCGTTGGCGCAGTCGGGTGCCAGTCCTGACCCGAACCTCCAGCGTGAATACAACTGGGAATACAGTGCGAGCATTCAGCACGAACTCGCTCCTCGAATTTCGATGACCGTGGCGTACTATCGTCGCGTCTTCTCGGACATCGAGCAGCGCAGCAACCGTGCGCTCGGCACATGTAATCCGAACACCGCAACTGCCGGCGTGCAGTGTGGTAGCTGGATGCCGTTCAACGTAACCTTCGACGACCCAGACGGACGCCTCTCCTACCTGAGCAGTATTGGTTCAGGGGTGACGTTGTTCCCAGGGCAGTTGATGGCCTACAACCAAGACGAATCAACACGTGGGTTGGTTGATGAATATGACGTCACGTCAGACCTCAACCACAACTACTACAACGGACTCGAGCTCAGTATGCAGGCTCGTCTCCCGAATGGTGGCACCATCTTTGGTGGCTGGACGGCGCATCAGACCATCCAGGACACGTGTGGATTGCAGTCGAATCCGAATGGTGTGAACCAGGAAGACATCATTCGTGACGACGAAGACATCCTTCGCGGTGGTAGCTTCTGTGACCAGAGCGCGTTGGGGATTCCTTTCCGGAATGACTTCAAATTGTTCGGCGCGTACCCGCTGCCGGGCGACTTTGAATTCAGCGGTTCCATCCAGATGTACTCGGGCGCCGAGCGTGAGCTTCGGTGGTCAGTGCCGTCCAGTTACTACCCAGGTGGAAACCGGACGACGGGTTCCTCGATTCAGTTGTTTGCCCCAGGCACCAACTTCTTCGAGTACTGGACCCAGGTGGATATCGCACTTCGGAAGATCTTCCGCTTCGGTGGCTATGAGTCATCGGCGCAGATGGATATCTACAACCTCATGAACGCTGCGACCGTTGTTGACGAAATCGACAGCTACGGAAGCTCCTTTGGTCGCCCGACGCGTCTTCTGCAGGGTCGTATTCTGCGGACCGCGTTCCAGATCAAATGGTAGTCAGGTAGGAATCTTTCCACTCGGCTTCGGCCGGGTGTAGAGTGTGGGCCGGTGGGGACATTCCCTGCCGGCCCTTTTTTTGTACCGGGTATCCCAACACGGTGGAGGGACCGCGTACGCTAACTAACTCGCTTGTTCTTCTTCAGGTTCCTCGATAGCGGTTGTCGCGATATCGGTTTGCTTGGCGGATGGACGAGGTATCGCGTCTTCGGCTGCCCAGTCCTGAATACGTTGCCACGCACGGGCTATGCGCGAGTGAACGGTTCCCATGGGAAGCGTGAGTCGTTCTGCAATTTCACGATACTTCAGGCCGTATCCGACGCGCAGTTTGAACACCTCAAGCTCATGGCTTGGGAGTCGGTCGCAGTATCTTGCAATTGTTGCCCATTCACTGGGGGCTGCCTTGGGTATGGATGCGCTGGCGCTATCGTCCGACGCGGGCGTGGGTCTGGCCTGCGGGACATGTGTATAAATCGCCTCGGCCGCGACCGCGTTTAACCACTGGTAGTATGCGCTGCGTTGTGACTCATCCATCTAGGTCTCGACCGTAATAACCTTTCCGTGACCTTCTCTGTTGCGCAACGGGAGTACGCAGACGAAGAACAGGTCCAACTTAGCAAGAGGGTTCGGAGAATGATGTGATGTTCCGAAAGACCGACTGCAAATAAAGCAGTGAACTATACCGAAAAATTCTGTGTGGGGTGTTAAGGGAAGATTAAATCTTCTGTAAATGAGTTGTGTTGTGTCGGACTGAGAGGCTATCGGTCGACGATCGGAATCAGGTGGGTCGCACGATGATGGGAGTGGTGAGTGAGGTAGTCATGTATGTGAGTGGAAGAATTGGGAATCTGGACAGTTTTGTTCGGGTGTGATTTTAGACTGTGGACTAAATTCAATAATTTGAATGGACAACAGTAACGGTATTTTGCGCGGACTAAAGTCGTTCTTATTGGATCTCATGTCTTTGTGGTCACTCCACATTCACAAAGAGGCTGTATTTATTGCATATCTCTGCAATCTATAAATTGGAACGGTTCTTGCTTAGTTATGTGTGCGGGGTGTGCTACGTGTGTGCCCCGGAGGAGGAAGAACAGTATGAAACTGTCGAAGTTGTTCCTTGTCGCGCTCGCGGTGGTCCTCGTACCAGCCGCAGCCTTTGCCCAGACACAAAT
>CAZUZW010000108.1:0-4499 GCA_964624855.1 uncultured Vicinamibacteraceae bacterium | reverse complement strand
CAGCTACAAATACGGGTCCGGCGACGACAAATGGGAGCAGCCCTGGCTGATCGCAGGTTATGAAAACGAGCACTTCGAATGGACCCAACCACGCATTGTCGAACATCTGCATCGCCAATACATGGATCATCCGGAAGGACCGCAGTGCGAGAACACCAAGATCTGGCCATTATGTAACAGTGCCGCCGGACTCGGTATCTACCTGTCAGACCAGTTGGGTGTGACCAACGCCCACGGCGCATTCGAAAACTGGATCGAGTTTGCCAAAGACAACTACATGGGTATTAACAACCAAAATGAAATCGAGTGGATGACGAGTTATTACGACCCACTGGAGGATCTCAAGCTCAACAACCCGGGCAGCGGTGGCGGAGTCGGCATCGCTTTCTACCTCATGCCCCAGTCACCGGAGATTGCCACACTGATCTACGAGGCGGCGGCTAACGCCCAAGGCTGGCGCGATCCGAAGCGGGAGATACGGCCCTCAGTCCAAGGCTTGTGCTTAGCCAAGGCGCTGGGTGATCACACGGCGATCGCTCGCCTGAGTGCAGCCGCAGAACGAGACAGTGAACCACGCTGGTTCGGTGAGGACATGGACAAATTCGGCTGGGGGTTCAACCTTGAAGAACCGTGGCCTCGCGGTCAGGGCACGGCTCGGATGATGGTGTCAGAAATACAGCACGGCAGCTGGAGCGAGGCCTTTCAAGTCAAGCACCTCGACAAGTACACCGCGCCAACCTTGGAGGACGTGGACTATCCGACGCTCGGCGTGGATCAAGCCTGGAATGACAAGGACAGCGGGATTCTCTTTGTCGGCACCTACGCGGCTGATCTCTCTCGGAACAATGAGGAAACCAGCTGGCACATTACCAACCTGCCCGATGCCAGTGACGCTTTCGTTTTGAAGGACGGTACCGAGTTACCGGTGGAAGTCACCGGACCTAACAGCATTCGCGTACGCACGACTGTTGGCAATCATCGCTACCAAATCTATACCGGCTATCACGGGCAGCAAACCGCTGCATCTAGAGAGTCGGCCCCAACAAAGATTGCTGGCGGCGCGGCCTTCGCCGACCGCACCCGCACCGCGGCACAGAATGCCAAAGCTGCTGAATCAGTAATGGTGAGCGGGTCCGCTGACTGCGCCTGCTGTCGATCTTCCGCTTAGTAAATTCTCTGGTCCTTGTACGTAAGACCGAGAACCATCATCCAGACATTCAACGCCTCTGGGCCGTGGTCTCAGTCCGAAATAGCCGGCGTCCACACCCAGGAAAACCTGCAATTAGAACATCCTTAATTGTTGACTCGACCGACCAGGCTACCCGTAAATCACCTTGTGAGTCTTAATGTAATCCGGGTCGATGCGAACACCCAATCCAGAACCGGTCGGCACCTTAATCACGCCGTCGACACTCACAAATGGCTCGGTCTTGCTCTCGATCGGCACGGTCGTACCATTCGCATCTCTCGTTGCAAAAAGTTTGAACTCATGGTACTCACCGGCAGTTGGACAAACCGCCACATAGTGCAGAAGATAGAGATAGCCCACCCCGCCAGACGACAGATGTGGCACGATGGTCTTCCCTCCAGCTTCAGCCATTCGAGTCACCTGCATCGAACGAATCAGACCACCAAAATAAAATTGATCAGGCTGGATAATGTCAAAGGCATCGTTGTCGATAAGCCATCTAAAGGCGTGAATACCGAACTCCTCTTCACCACCGGCCATCGGGATGGTCATCGCATCCGCGACCTCTTTTTGCTCCTGATACCAATCCCACGGCACCGGTTCTTCGTAGAAATAGTAATTGTTCTCTTCTAGAATGCGCCCAATTCGGACTGCTTCTTTGACGGAATACGAACCGTTGCCATCAATCATCAATACCATGTCATCGCCAAACACTTCCCGGGCCATCCGAATGAGCTTTTCTGTCCTTCCGGGAGCATTGTCGATATCCGACCCAAGATTATCTCCACGACCGGCCCGAATTTTGACCGCCCTGGCCTTCGTCTCTTCTAAGTCCTGCTGTACCAGCGGCAATGACACTTCGGGGTCTTGTCTGCGAAGCTCCGCAAGGCGCGTGCCCTGATAGACCGGAATCTCAGTATTGTGAATGTCGCCGATCAATTGACCGACGGACTTATTGGCAATCGTTCCAAGCATGTCCAAAACGGCGAACTCGGCCGTCGCGATCTGCACGCACAGAGGAATGCCCTGCCGCTTTACATTCCGCTCCGCTGCGTCGTACACCAACCGATCCAAATCGCGCGCATCCTCGCCGACAAAATGAGGAATCACCCCCGTGTTAAACATGGGGTAACCCTGCTTCGAGATGAAAGGATGACCGATCGATACTCCTTCAGCACCGTCCCGCGATCGAACGCGACAAATAAAATTATCTCGGTCTTGCAGCAATTCAAGCTTTTCAATGATGACCGGTTCGGAAAAGAATTCCCGCTTTAGCACTGGCATGCTGAGAGCCCGGTCAATCGCGGCGTAGTCCGGCGTGGTCCGGCGGGAACGGTCTTGAGTCTCAGCAAGAGACACGGGTGAGAGAGCAGCGGCACCTCCCGCGAAGGCAGCACTCGATATGAACTTTCGTCGATTTGTTTTCATTGTAAAGTTTCCTTAACGTGACCTATTACCGCCTCTAACAGTCAAAATATTTGCAGTATCCACACCGGACTAGAAGCTGGAGAAAAGACCACAAAGTGGCCGAAGAGTTCGCTTAGCTTTGGTCCGCTCCTCACCACAGAAATCGGCGAGGATGGTCTATTGTAACGGCACCACATTGTTCCGACCATTTCGCCTCCTGACAGTCATTAATCTCGGCATGGCCCGAACTAGCCGGCGCGCCCGTACGCAGGAATACCTGTAGTCAGACGTTGAATAATCGTTGAAATCCTCCCCCCCCCCACGTTAGTGTGGCGTCTGGCCTAGGCGGCAGCCTGGCGAACCGTTATACGAGAGGCCAAATTCCCAACAGGCGGGTCGGTCTGGACATTTGCGTTAATGCCTGAGTGAAGAAAAATTTGCAGTGAAGATCGCAAAGTGGTTGATCGCCTTATTTCTCGTGTATGCAGGCCTCGTCTTCACATTCGAATCTCTGCTCGGATACTTTCAACCGGCCGGACAAGGGACCCTGGTGATCACCACCAGCGCTGAGGACGGATCGTTGAGCGACCGAGTGTTGGCGCACCTTGAAAGTGACGGCCAATTATATGTGGCCGCGAACCATTGGCCGAGAACCTGGTACACCAACGCCCTGGCGAATCCGAACGTCCACGTCAGCGTAGACGGAGTGAAAAACGCCTACCGAGCGGTTCCAGTGAGTGGCACGGAACATGACCAAGTTGATCAAGAACATCGTCTCGGTATCGTGTTTCGAATGCTGACGGGTTTTCCACCACGGCATTTTGTTCGGCTGGACCCCCGCTAGACGTCAGACGCCGTGTCAGTGCGAACAACGGCAACACCACCTACGAATGTAACACCTCTACTTATCGGTCAAGTCGGCGGCAGCCCTCTCCTCGGCTCGAGCCCCAATAAGAACATTCGCGATGGAATAATTTCCCTCGTGGCACGCATATTCATAGATCACATAATCCGGAAGATGCGTCAGCGGCAAATCGACCGTCCATGGTCGTGTGTAGGTTGCCGAATCGTAAATGGTGAACTGGTAATCAATCGTGTCATCGTCCAATCGCCTGAAGTGCTCCACAGCACGTAAGGTTCGCCCCGCTCCAGGAAATCGCCACGTCGTCTTGTCACTATAGTTGGTGGTCTCTACCACCAGAGTGTCGTCCTCCCAGTGGCCCCTGGAGTCTCCATTCCACATCCTGATGTCATCACTAACGTGTGGACTCCCATCTAGCGGAATGAAACGAACGTCGTGAATCATCTCGTTCAAAATCGCAACGTATCCTGGTGTCTGGAGGATGTGATACGTGTTGTTATAACCCGTTGGGACGGGTGGAACCCGCTGGTAGGTCATACAGCGTTCTTGAACGGGTCGATCTTTCCACGAGTCGTATTGATGTAGAGGGCGGTATTCGGCTCGCTCCGCCTGTCGCCGTTTTGCGTCGAGCGTCAACGGAGGCAGTCTCCCATCTGTCGGATCAACAATAAGCGACGTCCGACCAGTCGAACCACCCCGATCCCACCAAACTTGGTTGTACGCGAGACTCAAGTCTCGCTCTGGCGTTAACTCTGCCCGACGATCAGATGACGCACGATTTGCGGCCTCCTCATTCTGTTGAGCAACTTCCTCGTCAGTCAAAAACTCTCTCCCGGCGAGTTCGGGCGGTCGTTGTAGCGGCGTAATACTGGCGAACGACCAAATCCCCTGCAAATCAGGATCGCCCCATGCTGTTCGTGCTGTATCCGCATTGGTTGTCACCGCCTCCTGACCGACCAGAGAGACCGACAACACCAGCATTGTATTGATCACCCCCACCCAGCCGCCTACGACAGTCCTCACAAATCGATGGCTCATCTC
>CAZUZW010000107.1:0-4515 GCA_964624855.1 uncultured Vicinamibacteraceae bacterium | reverse complement strand
AACGGGGACACACCAGTGAACCTGCCACTTGACGCATGGGGTAGAGACTACACCGGACTGAGTTACGAATCGGAGCTGGCAAGCTAGAAAACGTGGAGTTCAACCACCTAGCCGTTCATACGCTCGAACTCACGCATGAACTCGACAAGGGCAGCGACCCCTGAGTCAGGAAACGCATTGTAGATTGACGCACGAATGCCACCCACGGACCGATGCCCCTTGAGGCCAACGAGCCCGGCGCGTTCGGCTTCGCTAACAAACCGCGTCTCAAGGTCTTCATTCGGGAGTCGAATCGTGACATTCATCCAGGATCGACTTTTCAGTCGCGCAGTACCTTGATAGAAGTCACTGCAATCAATCGCGTCGTAAAGTTTCTGAGCTTTTCGCTTGTTCTGCTGCTCTAGTACCTCAAGGCCGCCATTCTCCAGTATCCATTGAGTCACCAAGCTAAGAACATAAATTGCAAAAACGGGAGGCGTGTTGTGAAGGGAGTCACTCTTGGCATAGGTGGCGTACTGAAGCATGGTCGGAAGAATTCGGTCAACTTTGTCCGCCTGCTGTAGAAGTTCATCGCGAACAATCACCACCGTAACTCCAGCAGGACCCAAATTCTTTTGGGCACCAGCGTACAATAGGTCGATTCCATCCTCTCCAAAATCTAGCGGTCGACTAAAAATATCTGACGAAGCGTCAACAATCAAAAAGCTGCCCCTCAGTTTGGGTATCTGCCCCCACTGTGTCCCAAAAATCGTGTTGTTTGAAGTGAGATGAACATATGCCGCATCAGGCGACAAAGTAAGCTCTGATTGCTCTGGCACACGCGTAAATTCCTCAGTTTCGGTGCTTGCCGCGATATGAACAGAACCAAATCGCTCCGCCTCTTGTGCCGCCTTCTTTGCCCAAGACCCAGTTACGATGTAATCGGCAGTCCGACCGGGCGCCAGCAAATTCATTGGAACCATCGCAAACTGTTGGGTCGCCCCGCCTGTTGTAAAAAGTGCATGGTAGTCGTCTGGCAACCCTGCAAGTTGTTTAATGTTTGTGCGGGTCGTTTCAATTATTTCCGTAAACGTTGGAGACCGATGGCTGATCTCCAACACCGACATCCCAACGCCTGGCAAAGCCAAAAGGTCACGCTGCACTTGCGCGAGTACCGATTCCGGTAACACCGCTGGACCTGCACCAAAATTAAAAACTCTGTGTGTCTCAGACATATTCAGCGTCAGGTATCTCAGCTTACAGCATATGAATTAGGAGCCCATCTCTCAGTTTCGGCTCAAACCAAGTCGACTTTGGAGGCATAATCGCGTCCGCATCCGAAACCGCTAATAGTTCATCAGTAGTTACGGCAGCAAGCGAAAAGGCCACAGCTGCTGAACCAGAATCAACGAGCCTTTCAAGTTCTTCAGTGCCCTTAATACCACCGACAAAAGCCATCCGAGGGTCCGTTCGTATATCCACAACCTCAAGTAACGGTTCCAAAATTTGATTCTGGAGCCGCATAACGTCCAAAGTCGCCACAAGATCGCTTCCCGCTGATGAATTATCCGCGTCGAGATTAACGGAGTGCCACTGTCCAGCCAAATACATCCTAATCTCACCCTTCGGAGGTACGGGTTGAACACCTGACACAACCGGAAAACGAGACTTGATTACGGCCAAGAACTCATCGCTAGTCATACCGGCCAGATCGCCAACAGTGCGATTGTAAGGAAGTATCCGAGTTTCGGTGTCCGGAAAAGCCACGCCAAGAAAGTAACCTGCCTCAGCCAACGGATCATGAAACTCGCTGCGCGCGCGCGCTGCGCTCGCAATCCGATGATGACCATCGGCGATATAAAGCGTCGTCACCCTCGCGAGTGCTTTAACCACAGCCTCCTGGTCCGCATCGGTTAACCGCCACACCATATGGCGAACACCGTCAGGGGCTGTAATGTCAAATAGCGGCACATCCTCGCATGCCCGGGCTTCGAGTGCAGCTATTTCTTCAGGTGCTCGGTAAGTGAGGAACGCAATTCCGGTCTGGGCTCCTACCGTCACAATGTGGCGTGTGCGATCATCCTCTTTATCGGCGCGCGTGCGCTCATGCCGCTTGATGATCCCTCGCTCGTATTCGTCAATTGAATAACATCCGGCAAGACCCGTCTGCTGATGGGAACCATCCTGTAATCGATAGAAATAGAGCGAAGGCTCCTCTTCGACCACCAAAGGCACCGATTGTCGTAGTACCTCCAGGTTTTCAGCCGCCTTCCGATACACAACATCGGCGTAAGGATTCGTCTGTATATCAAGATCGATTTCTGCCCGTGAAACATGTAGAAAACTATGCGGATTACCTTCCGCCAACGCACATGCCTCCTCCCTTGAGACAACGTCGTACGGAACCGCAGCAACGGCTGCGGCCATCTCAGGGACAGGACGGAGTGCCCGAAACGGGTGAATCAAAGCCACTACTGTGCTGGCACGGTCAAATCACGTGCAGGGAAGAGGGATGACGCCATCCGGGCAAGTGCCCGGTCACGAAGACTAAAAAACGACTCTCGGTATTCTTCTGGAATGGGTTCACCAGGTGGTAAGTTCCGAAATTCAATTAACGGGTTTACAAAGGTTCCATTTTTGCGAATCCGGTAGTCAAGATGGGGACCGGTCGCGAGACCGGTGGCACCAACGTATCCGATCGTTTGTCCTTGGACAACTCTTGCACCAGAACGCATACCTTCTGCAAAACGGGATAAATGAAGGTAGTAGGTTTCATACCCATTCGTGTGGCGAAGCCGAACCATATTCCCAGATCCCCCGCTGTTAGTGACTGAGACCACACGACCATTCGCCACTGAAACTACCGGTGTCCCTGTGGGAGCACCGTAATCAACCCCCAAATGTGGCCGATTCACCCCAAGAACCGGATGAAGCCGCCGGTACGAAAATCTTGACGTGATCCGAGGTTCGAAACGAAATGGCGAAGGAAGAAACAGACGCTTTAGCGAACGCCCTTGTGCATCGTAATAAAGAGGTGCCTCGTCTCCAGGAATAACGAAACTAAATGCTTGAAGCTTGCGCCCATCATTAGTGAACTCAGCAGCAACGATGTCCCCGTAGTCCGAAAACTCGTCCTCTCGGTAGTACTTCTCAAACAAGACATTAAAATGATCGCCTCGGCGGAGGTCGTTGTTAAAATCAATTTCGCCACTGAACACCTCAGCCATCAGAATCGCCAAATTAACATTCTCACCGACTGCGTCAAGTGCAGCCGATAGCGACGAATTCTGTTGGTCAATTACACCTGCGGTGGCTGTTTCGATACGTTCTCTGACAAATTGCACTCGTTCGGCTTTAAAAAAAGCATCCTTACCCTCGATGTAATCGACTTTCAGAAACTCTTCGTTATCGATGTAGTATTCAAATCGACGCAAGTTGCCGTCGTGGTCGACAGTGAGTCTGTAGGTGTTGCCTCCGCGGATTCGCCTAGGGTCAAACACGGGTCGTACAGCCTCAACGAACTGGTAGACAAACCTACCATCGAACTCGTAAGAATCAAGTAGGCCAGCAAGCGTAGCTCTCCGGGGCACCGGGTTCTCGATCACTCTTACATCAACGTCTAAGACGATATCGGAGCCATGCCAAACCGCATTTGGAAGCGGGGCCTCTGACACACAACCGGCTAGAAAACTCAATGCCAGCAAGGGTGGCAGTAATGCGTGCAAATTATTCAGTCGATGGGACATACAAGACACAGGAGTCTAACACAGCCACCAACGAGACCACCCGCAAGCCTCACGTGTTTCCTTCGGACAGACACACCATCATGTTCTGTCAAATCTCGATAGCAATGGGGGTTTCAGGGTCAAAGTTCGACTGGACAAATCCCACTTCCACAGCCGCGGTATAACCGAGGTTTCGTAATTCGGCTAGGCAAGCCTTGGTATTGTCAGCAGGAATACTTGCAAGCAGACCGCCTGAGGTCTGGGGGTCAAATAGAAGAGGGTATCGTTCATCCAGTCTGACAGTCTCGTGATTCGCCACCGCTCGGCGCAACCGGACGTTCTGTGGTTGAAGCGAACTCAGCAAACCGGCCCGAGCAGTCTCAATGGCTCCTGTAAGCACCGGCATCGACGATAGCAGCAACGTGACGTTGAGTTGAGATGCGCGAGTCATTTCAAGCACGTGTCCCACGACACCGAATCCCGTCACATCTGTGCACGCAGTTGCTCCGTGTCGCCTGAGCGACCGGCTGGCCTCCAGACTGGACTGAATCATCGAGTGAATCGCGTTATCGACCCAGCGACCTTTTGCCTTGAGTCTCATGTGAGCAGCAAATAAAGTTCCTGTCCCGATCGGTTTCGTCAGAATCAATTTGTCACCAGGTCGCATACCACTCTTTCGAAGTAGCCGACCCGGTTCAGCGAAACCGCTTAGTGACAGCCCGAGCTCCACTTCGAATCCTTCCTTCGTATGACCACCAACCAGAGCCATCCCAGCCTCGTTTAGCACTTCCACAGCACCAGTAAGAAGCTC
>CAZUZW010000106.1:0-4584 GCA_964624855.1 uncultured Vicinamibacteraceae bacterium | reverse complement strand
CGACGGATGCTCAGGCGCGGCTTGCTCGCATGGAAGAGGACGGCACAATTCTTGATGCCGTCTCTGACAAGCTGGCGCGTTTACGTGCGTCCCTTGGTGGCCGGGATCGGGCGAAACTGGATGAGTATACGGAGGCGATACGCGATGTTGAACGCCGGATCAGGCTGGCCGAAGAACAGGGATTAACGGATCTCTCCGTCGCGATGGAGCAACCACCAGGTGTTCCAGGAACTTTTGAAGAGCATGCCAAGTTGATGTTTGATTTGCAGGTGCTTGCGTATCAAGCGGATCTGACGCGTGTAATCACGTTTATGGTGGCGCATGAGACGAGTAATCGAGCGTACCCAGAGATTAACGTTCCCGATGCGCATCACCCGCTGTCTCACCATGGTGGAGATGAAGAGAAAATCGCGAAAGTTATCGACGTCAACATCTACCATGCAGAGCTGTTCGCGTACTACTTGGGTCGGCTTGCTGCAACCCAGGATGGCGATGGGTCACTTCTTGACCAGTCGATGATTATGTATGGCGGTGGTATGAGTAATGGCAACGTTCACGATCACCACAAGCTGCCGATTGCCGTGGTCGGTGGTGGAGCAGGTGCCCTTAAGGGTGGTCGCCACATTAGTTATGACGACGACCCACCGATTACAAACCTTTATTTGAGTCTACTTGGCAAGCTCGGTGTGCATCCTGAAACTATCGGGGATAGCACTGGTGCGTTGAAGGAACTTGCTGATTTGTAGTTCTGCATTGTCAACATGATTGTTTCGTATCGACTATTGGTTTGGACGACTCTCGTTCTGGTATTGGCGGGTTGGGATTCGTCGTTTGCGAATGCCGGTCGTGATGATGCGCGTGTTGCGACCGCTGCTGAACGACAGGACTGGTCGGCTGTGCAGGCCCTCATTGATGCTGGCAACGATGTCACTGTGGCACAACCAGACGAAGCGACGGCGCTTCACTGGGTGTCTCATTGGGGCTATGGAGCGATGGTGGACACGCTTGTTGCTGCTGGAGCTGATGTTGATGCTGAGAATGCACTTGGCGTTACGCCATTGTGGATTGCTACTGACCATGGTTCCGTTGAAATAGCGTTGCGGCTCATTGACCATGGCGCTGATGTCAATGCGCGGTTACCGACGGGCGAGTCCGTTCTGATGACCGCAGCTAAGCATGGTTTGCGAGAGGTCGTTTCCAGACTTCTTGAAGGTGGAGCTGATGTGAGGTTAGCTGAGCACGAAGCGGGACAGACGGCCTTAATGTGGGCGGCGGCAGGTGGGCATTCAGATGTTGTTCGATTGTTAGCCGAGTCAGGGTCTGATGTGCGCGCGCATTCGACGGGTAAATTTACCGCCTTAATGTTTGCCGCTCGGGCAGGTGATGTAGAGACGGCGCAGCTTTTGCTTGATGCGGGTGCAGATCTCGAAGCTCGAGCTATCGATGGCAGCACGCCGTTGCTTATTGCTAGTCGGAGTGTGGACGCACTTGCCGGTATTGACTGGAGAATTATTCCGGAGACCAGTGGACACGAAAAGACAGCTCACTACCTAATTGATCGAGGCGCCGATTTGACCGCAACCGATCGACTGGGCCGTACGGCTCTCCACGCGGCAGTGGAGACACGGCGAATTGCACTTGCGGAACGATTGATGACCGAGGGTGCTGTTGTTGATGCTCGCTTCGACACGCCGCCGGAACCACTGCGGGGTGACTATATTTCCCGCTACTCCTTTAGAGGAGCCTCTTCTTTTTGGATGGCCGCCCGAGACGCCAATTTGGACATGATGCAGGCGTTACTTGATGCCGGTGCGGATCCGCACATGGCCAATGATTATGGTGTGACGCCGCTCATGATAGCCTCGGGCCTCGGAGAAAATGATGCTCGACGTCCGGCGGACTATCGTGTTGTCGAAGCGGTGACGATGCTAATTGGACTTGGCGCCGACGTGTCCGCAGTCAACAATGCCGGCCAAACTGCACTGCATGGTGCTGCCTCCATGTGGGAGGATGGTGTTATAGAGGTTTTAGTTGGTCACGGCGCGGACGTTAATGCTGAGGACCAACGTGGACGCACACCGCTCTACCTTGTGGAATATGGCAATGCCAATGCTCCTTCTGAAAGTACTGCGACGCTACTTCGCCGTCTCGGTGCAGAGGAGCCGGTTCCACCGGAGCGCTAATCACCAATAATTTGTGAGGTTTCGGCTCCCGCCGCCTCTACCAATTTAACTTCCTTTACAAGGAGGCTGATACTGGACTCTCTCGTCGCCTGGGAACGGCGAACCCGGATCTGGGCACTCGCAGTGTCTGGCATTACGTTACTCATATCTCTACTCTTGGCACTGGTACTTATTCAGGCGGGTCGTCCTGTAGTTGTGACGTACGGGCTCGCTCTCTTTCCTCCTGTCGCGGTTTATCGCTGGCGGACCGGAAGCATTCGTCGTCGTCGTACCATCCTCAGCGAACCCTTTCCCGCGGAATGGGAAGCTGTGCTGCAGCGAGATGTCCTCTTCTTTCGAGTTCTTGAGCCGGCTGCCCAGGTTCGTTTTCGACGGCAGGTCCAGCTATTTCTCGGAGAGAAACGTGTTACCGGCATTCGCCTCCGACTCGACACAACGACCCGTGTTCTGACTGCTGCAAGCGCCATCATTCCTATTTTCGGATTCCCAGACTGGGAGTGGGACCAGATCAATGAGGTTCTCGTCTACCCGAACCGATTTGACGAACACTTTCGTTTTGGCGACCAGGCTGGCCAGCGCATTTTGGGGATGGTGGGAACCGGCAGTCTCAACCGGCTCATGATTTTGTCCAAACCCGACCTTATCCAGGGGTTCCGAAATGCGTCAGATAAACGTAACGTCGGTGTTCATGAGTTTGCCCATCTTGTCGACAAGTCTGACGGCATAATCGACGGGGTGCCGGGTGTAGGGCTTGACCGCCAGTCCCTCGGACCGTGGATTGACCTCGTGCGCCGTAAGATGGCCGAGATCGAAGGAGGCCGATCTGACATCGATCGGTACGCCCTCACCAATGAGGCAGAGTTCTTCGCGGTCACCTCTGAATACTTTTTCGAACGCCCCGGGATGATGCAGCGAAAACATCCGCATCTCTACGCAATGCTTGAGCAGATTTTCAATCAGAACTTATTCAGCCGGGCAACTCAGTTCAAGCGTGAGTTAACGCGCCCCCGACTACGATTTGGACGAAACTCGCCTTGCCCATGCGGTAGCGGTCGCAAGTTCAAGAAATGCTGCCTGACCTAACGCGGCGGATGATGGTTGTTCAGTCGGCCTTGTCTACCGTTCCGTCAGCATAGACTGAAATCTTGCTTCGGCGCTTTCCACCATCGCTGTCCAACCCTCAGCGTCGAGGCAGCTTGCACAGTTCGGGTTGACTGGAAGATCAGGATTCAGCCCGGAGGATGTTTCCCGCGCGTGATTGTGTAAAAAAAGATCGGGGGGCGCGAGCTCTTTGAGCCGGCGCAGGGTGCGTTGCGTGTCTTCCACAACGGTCGGGTGTCTCGGGTTGTCGACGAGTGGGGCTCCGTCGTTCGGGATCTCGCCGCCACGAAAGGCAACGTCAAACGTCTGCCCGCCCTCCTGGACCGTTGTCATCCACATTGTTGCTCCTTGCGTGTGGCCCCCCGTCCACAGGGCACGCAACGTCATCCCGCCCAGCGTGACCGTGTCTCCGTCCTCGACCACGCGATCCACCTCGACAGGCTCAAAGTCTCTGGCCCCGATAGCTGAGTTATCCCGGCCTGATTGAAGCGCCACAGCGTCGCCGCCGAGCGCAACAACCTGTGCTCCGGTCACTCGCTTCATTGCCGCGTGTCCCTCAATGTGGTCCCAATGTGCATGGCTCGAGATCATGATCCGGATGTCCTGGACGTTGAACCCGAGTTTCTCGACGTTCGAGACGATGAGCTCGTGCATGTCGGCGGTACCCGTGTCGTGGAGAATGTGGCCCTCCGGTGTGGTGATGAGGTAGGAGCCATATTGGCCGCCGACATAGTAGATATTACCGATGACGCGAAATGGCTCCATGGTTTCGTTCGCCGCCTGAATTCGCTCCGGTCGTTCGGCTGCACCAATCGGCGACACAGACATCATTACTACACTCAGTACCACCGATACACATATCAGACGCATACGGCCTCCTTACCCGGCTTTTCCGAGAGTTCTACGTGATCCCGTCTTTTCCGTGAAACGGGTTAGATCTACAGCAAGTCTAATCCAGACACCACTCACGGATAAGCCATTTCGGCATCCGAAAACCAAAACATGAGTCAGCTCGTAATGTCATTACCTCTGCAATTTCTGGCTGACATTTTCGGTCAATTGACAGACTGCAATTTAGGGGATAGATTCAGGGGGTAAATTCTTCTATTTCATGGGTCTTCTAGGCTGTTCGGCTTAGATCGGATTCTGGAGGCATTGTTATGCGAAGTGCCACGCTCGGTGCGACCGTTGTTGCGGCGGTAGTGCTTTTATTATTTTCCCCTACTTCAGTGGTCGCGCAGGACGCTGATACCACGCCGACATTTGCCAAGGACATAGCTCCTATTTTTCAGAGGAGCTG
>CAZUZW010000105.1:0-4655 GCA_964624855.1 uncultured Vicinamibacteraceae bacterium | reverse complement strand
CCGGCAAGCGGGACGGCAAGCTCGTGAAGCTCGACCAGTCGACCGGTAAGATGACCGAGTGGACGATCCCGCAGCAGAACGCTGAGCCGTATGATGTCGCACCAGATCCCGACGGCAACATCTGGGCGCCCGATGTCGGTCAGCGGGTCGATGGTGAGTCCGGTGCCACACTCTGGCGGTTTAATCCTCAGACCGAGGAGTTCACGTTCTATCCGAAACCGCAGCGGCATGCCGACTCACCGAAGATCCAGGTGACTCGCGATGGTGCTGTGTGGTACTCGCCGCGTGGCAGTCGAGAAGCCCCAGCTTTTGGAGTGCTCTATCCAGACATGGACAAGATCGACGACCTCGGCGCGTATTACGAGTACGGACCGCCCGGCTATCCGTTTGAAGTGCCGGATATGTCGACTCCGACAAACGAACAATGAGCTTAGTTCGGGTTCGGACCGCGGGGCACGTTCGTGATGAGATATTCAAGGACAGTGCCTCGTTTGTTCGGGGTTGAATTGATTGTCCGTCGAGCAGGGACCTTGTAGGCGCGGAGTCCCACGGCTGTGGTGTCAGGGTTGCCGTCATAAAGGCGCGTAATGTCCGGGGCGGTGGAGTTGCTGAGCAGCACGAAACAGCCTCGGCGGGCGAGTTCGATGACCACTTGCTGCAGCCTCTCCTGATCTGAGGCTGAGAATCCAGTGGCGGTGTAGGACGTGAAGTGTGCTGTTCGAGTCAGAGGTGCGTACGGAGGATCAAAATAGACGAAGTCATGTTTCTTGGCGAGGTCGAGCGTGGTTTCAAAATGGTCTTCTTGGATTTCGACGTCTGACGACAGGGCATACTCAACGGCGGTAAGATTGTCCGCGTCGCAGATAGTTGGGTTTTTGTAGCGTCCGATTGGCACGTTGTAGCAGCCTTTCGAGTTTAATCGGAACAAGCCGTTGAATCCGGTTCGATTGAGATAGATCAGCATTGCGGTTAGCGACGGCGAATACCGTTGACTGTTTGGACCGCGCCCATTCGCAAGGCGCTTTCTTTGTGGGTTAAATTTTTCGTCACGGACGCGGTAGTAGTGTCCTTCCGGATCGTGTGTTCGCGCTGTTGCTAAGCGGGACAGCGCTTTGACGACTGCTGACCTGTGGTCACGAATATTTAAGTAGCAACCTACCAGGTCGCTATTACTGTCGAGCAACGTTGATGAGTGGCCGGCGAGACGGCCTCTGCTGCACAAATCAAAAAATACTGCGCCGCTACCAACGAATGGTTCGAGATAGGATTTGAATGTTTTTGGGTAGAAGCGACGAATCTCTGGAAGTAGTTGCCGTTTCCCTCCTGCCCATTTAAGAAATGGTCGTACGGTGTGTGGGGCGCTCGCGTTGGTTTGTCGGGTACCCCCCATGGCTGTTTTATCTCGCTCCGGCCACTTCAACGACAACATCCCAATAGAAGCGGAGAAACCGGTACAGTTCATCTTCGAGAATACGTTCCTGGTCGCTGTGCGCAGCGAAGCCAAGTGCAACATCTTCAACATCCGTGGCCGGGCCGATTCCGTAGCAGCGCATACCTTTATCTCGAAGGTATGCCATGTCCGTTGCGCCTGTGCTCATCGTGGGCAGCGTGGTTGTTGCATAATGTTTAGCCAACATCGTTTGAATAATCTCAAAGGGTTGTGAATCTAACGGGCCGTTGTCGGCAACAGGCCGTGTGTCACGCGGGATATAAGAAACAGTCACTGTCGGATCGTCGATTACTGTTCGAAGTGTCTCGAGTAGGACGACGGGGTCCTCGTCAGGCAACAGGCGCACATCGAGCGTTGCCGTCGCTTCTCCAGGGATTACGTTGACCTGGTAGCCGCCACCGAGAATGGTGGGCGAGATGGAGGTTCTGAGCATTGAGGAATGTCGGGGCTCATGTTCCAAGAAATACGCGGCTGCTTGGGTAGCGGCGTTTGGGTCTGTTCCGACTGCAGCGCGATACCGGTCCGCATCCTCTGCAGTTGATAATTGCGCTAAACGTCGAAAATATGTTGTCGTGGTTTCATTGGCACGGACTGGCGCTTCCCAGTTTGCGACTGCAGTAACGGCCGCGGCCAATCGAACAACTGGGTTGGTCAGGCGTGGGACTGAGCCGTGCCCAGCTGGTCCCGTTGCTGTCAATTGAACCGCCCGGGGAATTTTTTCCAGTGTTTCGACGGTGGCGAACTGTACAGCGCCGTCTCGGCGTTGTACGCCGCCTGCTTCGGCGATGCAGTACTCGGCCTCTATCTCGTCGTAGTGTTCCGTGACCATATATTCGATACCAACACTTGTGTTGACCTCCTCGCCGGCTTCGGCCAAAAAGATTACGTCGCGGTCCAAGGGAATCTCAAGCCGTTTGAGCAATAACATGATGGTCAAGGCCGTAGCGACACTGTCCTTGTCATCAAGCGTGCCGCGACCGTAAATATGACCGCCATCACGCATCGCACTAAATGGTGGATGTGTCCATTTGGCAGGGTCAACACTCACGACGTCGGTGTGCGCCATGAGCAGTAAGGGATCCCGAGAGCCGTTGCCGACCAGTCGTGCAACAACATTGGGGCGTCCTGGTTCTCTCGAAAATACCTGTACCGGAATGCCTTCTTGCTCAAGCGTGGCGACCAAGTACTCACCAGCCGGTGTCTCATTGCCTGGTGGGTCGCTGGTATCCATACGGACAAGTGCTTGAAAATGTTGCAATAATTCTGGTTCGACGACCTGCCATTCGGGCACCTTGGATTGCGCACGTGAAGTGCTGGCGGTCGTCAGTGTTAAACCAGTAAGGACAACGAGCACGATAGGACCTGTGACTCTAGGCATTGTGGAATTATTACCCGCTTTGGTGTCTTGTGTCTGACTTCTATTGATGCCTTTGATGATGCTAGAGTGAGTAACCACTCACTAAGAGAAATATGGGTTTAATGGATGACGACTAGTCGATACGTGTTGGCGCTGTTTTTCGTCGCTGGCGTCTGGGGCGGCGGGATGGCATCGGCCCAGTCGTTCGAGTCGGCGGTTGCGCCGCTGGTCGAGAGCTCGTGTCTGCAGTGTCACGGTGCGCAAACGGTAACCCCACTCAATCTGTCGCAGCTCGGGTTTGATCTGACGGACGCGGAGACGGTCCGCGCGTGGACGAAGGTCTATGAGCGGGTCGAGAAGGGGGAGATGCCGCCGGCCTCGGCGCGCCGTCCTGATGCGGAGGTCGTGGAGACGGCCCTTGGGTCGTTGAAAGACGCATTGGTTACGGCGAATCTGACGGCCCGGGGTGGACACCGGACGCCGCTGCGCCGCTTGACCCGACTTGAATACGGCTACACGCTGGAAGACTTGTTGGGGATTGACCCAACGGTGGCCTCGAACCTGGCGCAGGAGTTGCCTGCGGAAGCCGATTCCGGTGGCTTTGATACGGTGGCGGTGAATCAAAGCATGTCCCCGTTGCATGTGCGGGCCTACCTCAATGTGGCTGACCGCGCGCTGGATGCGGCACTGCAGATGGGGCCACGCCCGGAAACCAAGCGGCACATGATTAATTATGTGCAGTCGCCGTATTTGCATGGGATTGCGAATGCCAGAGCGCTTGGGCTCGGGAGTATCCTCCAGGTTGACGATGCGTACGTGATGTTCTTTGATTTCACATCGACGTATACCTTTCACTCGGATTCAGAAGGCTTCCGAGTGACAGTGCCAGGACGCTACAACGTTTCCCTTGATGCGTATGCCTATCAAGGGACTTCGCCGGTCAATCTGATGGTCTACCAGGGAAAAAAGGCCGGGGTCGTCGCATCGCTGGATAACCTCATCGGGTCATTTGATTTCGAGGGAGACACCCCACGCACGGTGGAGATGAGTGCGTATTTGAGACCAGGCGAACTTATCGGGATGAGCGTCGCGGACTTAGATGTGCCAGGCTTTGATCCGTCGGACACTGCCTCAGGAAAATCTGCCAACCAATCGATTCTTGCCGGACGTGACCCGGCCGACGGGTACATCGATGTGATCAAAGACTTTCCCGGTGAAGGGGTCGCGATTAAGTCTTTGACGATTGAAGGGCCATTGCACGAGATGTGGCCGCCGGCGAGTACCCGAACGTTGCTGACCGGCATGACCTTTGATGATGCGGGTCATGTTCAACTGACGAAGGCCCCGTATGAGCATGTGGTGGATGTGGTCGGGACGTTTGCGACACGCGCCTTCCGGCGTCCGCTGGAGCCGAGTGAACTTGAGGCGTATGCGAGTCTGGCGCAGCCGTTGCTGGCTGAAGGACGTCCGTTTCTCGACGCGCTGCGCGTGTCGTTGCGCGCGGTGTTGAGTGCGCCGCCGTTTCTCTATCACGGGGGCGAGCCTGGTGCGCTGGATGGTCACGCGTTGGCGACGCGGTTAGCGTATTTCCTCTGGCGGAGTATGCCGGACGATGAGTTATTAGCGGTGGCGGCCGACGGGACATTAACGGACTCGGCGGTGCTGACGGCGCAGGTGGATCGGATGCTGGATGATCCGAAGAATGCGCGCTTCATCAAGGATTTTGCGGGGCAGGCGTTTCGGTTGTATGAGTTGAAGGCGACGGCTCCGGATTCGGGACTCTATCCGGAGTATGACGATCGACTCGGCCAGGCGATGGCGGAGGAGACGGAACTGTTTCTGGCCGCG
>CAZUZW010000104.1:0-4701 GCA_964624855.1 uncultured Vicinamibacteraceae bacterium | reverse complement strand
GTCGTTAAGGAAGTCGTCGTCGAAGCTGCTCCGGCAGCCGCCGCCACGACTCCGATCCGCTTCATGAACTACTGGGCTGCCGGTACTCGTTGGGAAACGATGAAGGCTGGTCTTGAGGAATTCGACAAGCGGTATCCAAACATTCAGTACAAGCTCGAGAAGCTCCCACCTGGGTTCTACCGGGACAAGGTGAACATCATGTTTGCCGCCGGAACCATCGGTGATGTTCTCGTGTTGAACGGCGCGCGGATGCGTGAATTTTCATCCATGCTGCTGACGCTGAATGATCTTCTAGGTCCAGCTAACATCAACATCGATGACTACCTCATTCTGGCGCGTGAATACCCAGACAAGGTTGATACTGAAAACCTCAGTGTTGGCCCGGCGCTGAAGGGTATGCCCTTCATGTCCGCTGTTAACGGCTGGGTCTACAACGTCGACAAGTTTGAGGCTGATGGTGTTGGTAACCCCGGCGCGGACGCGACCTGGGACAGCCAGACCGAAGATGGTAAGAAGCTAACGGATCCTGAAAAGAATCACTACGGCTTCCACAACGGTACAGGCGGAGAATTCCGCTGGTTGCCGTTGATCAGCGCCAACGGCGGCTGGCTCTTCAGTGATAAGAAGCGCCCGGCCACCTCGTCTGGCTTTAACACCAAGGGTGGCCAAGAGGCCTTCCAGTGGTATGTCGACCTTGCGTACAAGCACAACGTTTCCGTGCCTCTTGGCGAAATTCCTTCCTTGCTCTTCGAGGGCGTAACCAAGCCCTTCGCAACTGGCAAGATCGGAATGGAGCCCGGCGGTATTCACGGCCCTGGTGGTCGGAAGCTACGTGTCGGCGGTCGATTCACCTGGGACAACATGCCATCACCGAAGTCCCCGATCGGTGAAGTCCGATACTCGACTAACGAGCTCGGTCACTTCATCAGCCATCGGGCTGAGGACCATGGCACGGTTGAGACCTCGATGACGTTAATCTCGTTCATCGCCGGCGAATACTTCCAAGGCCTCGTGGCCGATGGACGTGGCGCCATCCCAATGTTCCGAAGCGTGATCAACAGTGATCGGTACCTTGGCTTCCAGCCAGGCATGCCGAAGAGCATGGATCTGATTCGGGACAACTTCTTGTCGCCAGACCTGTATGGCTTGCACTTCTTCGATGGCTGGGCTCAGTGGTGGAACATGCTCCACGACGAAATGACCCCGGCAATCACCGGAGAAATGACCGCCATGGAAGCAATGGCCAACGCCGCTGCGGCTTGCGACAAGCACCTGAAATCACTGCAGGCCGAATAGTGATACACCACCAACACCGCGCATAACGAGGAGTTGGTGTGGAGGTGGTGCGGGGCTGAACAACAGCCCCGTACCACTCTCCAAAACTCAACGAATAGCTTTAACGTATAGTCTGATTTACGAGGGAACCTGAACTGTGCGAACAACTACTTGGCAGCGCTGGAGTGGGATTTTATTTATTTCGCCCTGGCTTTTCACGTTCGTGTGGTTCACCCTCGGACCTTTCATCGCCTCATTCTTGCTGAGTTTTACAAAATATCGATTCCACGATTTCCCAATCTGGTTTGGGTTGAATAACTACGTCAATCTCTTTACGGACGACTCTAAGTTCATCCGCAGCATCTTTAACACCTTTTATTACACCGCGGTCCACGTCCCCGGTTCAATGTTCATGGCGTTCTTCGTTGCCATTCTTCTAAACCAAAAAATTAAGGGCCAACCGATTTTCCGGACGGCCTTCTATCTTCCCTCCGTTACAACGGGTATCGCGACGGCGTTCCTTTGGATCCTCCTGCTCCAGCCCAATGGCCTGATTAACCAAGGCCTGGGATTGATCGGGATTGAAGGCCCACGTTGGCTCACGAGCCAACACTGGGCGATGCCCGCACTTATCCTTATGAGCTTCTGGGGGCTCGGAACCACTCTCATTATTTATCTGGCAGCGCTGCAGGGGATACCCGAGCATCTCTACGAAGCTGCATCTATTGACGGGGCCGGTCCATGGCGCAAGCTGTGGCATGTGACCGTTCCAATGATGACACCTGCCATCTTTCTTACCGCAGTGCTTCAAATTATTGGCTCGTGGCAGGTCTTCACTCAGGCACTGATCGTGACCAATGGTGGGCCACGTGATGCGACGCTCTTTGTCCTCCTCCATCTCTATCGCACCGGTTTTGAGTACTATCAAATGGGGTATGCGTCAGCTATTGCTTGGGTGCTCTTTGTCATCATCATGGTCTTCACTCTTATTCAATTCACCGTGGCTCGACGCTGGGTGTATTACGAAGCATCCTAGGAGCAGAGATCCGTAACTATGGCTGCTAATACCACGATGGACTCTGGCCCTGCAACGCAGGCCGCACAGACCGTACGATCGACACGCATCCGGGCTCTCCATATCCTAAACATGTCCGCCGTGTATCTGGTTCTCATACTGGGAAGCGTGGCGTACGCCATTCCTTTCGGATGGATGATTCGCGCGTCGTTAATGAGCCTTGGACAGTTTTATGAAGATCCACCGCCTTTAATTCCAGACCCTATCGAGTGGTCAAACTATGTTGACGCATGGAACGTTGGACCCGTTCACTGGTGGCTTATTAATAGCCTCGCGGTAGTTCTTGTCGGAGTTACGATTGGGTTAATAGTGAACTGCCTCGTCGCCTACGGGTTTGCACGACTGCACTTCCCAGGCCAAGCCTGGCTCTTCGTTCTTGTCATCGCCACAATGATGATTCCGCAACATGTAACCATCATTCCGCAAGTCATCTTGTTCCGTGAGATGAATGTTCTCGACACGCTCCTGCCACTAGTCCTTCCTCTTTTGGGTGGTTCCCCCTTCTATATTTTCATCCTTCGACAATTCTTTATGACACTCCCACGGGAACTGGACGATGCGGCTGCGATCGATGGGGCGAACCGGGTTCGCATCCTTCGGAGCGTCGTCCTCCCGCTAGCAAAGCCCGCCATCGCGACGGTAGCGGTATTCACCTTTATCAGTCATTGGAACGATTTCTTCTTCCCCTTCATCGTGTTGCAGTCCGCTGAACGATTGACTCTTGCGGTCGGCATGCGCTGGCTCCAAGCTGGCCAATACGATGTCCAGCAATTGCATCTGCAGATGGCGATCGCGTTGATGGCCGTCGCTCCGATCATCGTCGCCTTCTTCCTCGCACAGAAACATTTCATACGGGGAATTGCGCTAACAGGCGTGAAGGGGTGATCGGCGAGCCTCGCTTAATCGAGATGTGCTGCTCCTCAGGTGTTCGATCTGACGCAGCCGCGCAGCTGCCCGTCGCGGTTCTCTAGGCGGCCCTCTTGCGCACACAAACGCTGTTTCCTCGATGCTCTCCTGCTTTTCGAGCACCGTGGCCAAGATGGGGTCATGCCTCATATGTGTATACAGATGTAAAAGCGCGCTCCAGAATTCGGAACTCTGAAGGTGGCTAAGACTCTCCAACCGACAACCAATCCGCCTTCTTCGTCTGAACGAGGATTTCAATCGGTCACGATTCGATCGACCTCGGCCAGATTCATCCGGGTACTCCAGAAAGTCACCACCTATGGAGTGCTGATCGGCGGCAGCGCTATGTTCGCCATTCCGTTCTTCTGGATGGTGCGCTGGTCGTTAATGAGCCAAGCACAATTCTACGATCCAGACCACGGCATAATTCCGACCCCGCCCAACTGGGAAAATTACGCTGCCGTTTGGCGTACAGGTCCGCTGGCCTGGTGGATCTTCAATTCAACGGTTATTACCTTCGTCTCCGTGACAATCGGCACACTCATAAGTGCGCTTGTCGCGTACGGTTTTGCACGCGTTGACTTCCCGGGACGACGAGAGTTGTTCATCCTCGTTCTTGCAACCATGATGGTCCCGCTGCACGTGACCATCATTCCACTCGTGATCATCTTCCGTGAACTTGGGTGGCTCGATACGCTCTTACCACTTGTGATACCAGGGCTTGGCGGCGGCGCGTTCCATATCTTCATTCTTCGACAATTTTTTATGACGATTCCGATCGAGCTTGACGAGGCCGCCCGAACAGATGGGGCCAATAGACTTGGAATCTTTTTCAGGGTCATCCTACCCTTATCAAAGCCAGCTGTTGCGACGGTAGCGGTTCTATCCTTTATTGGCAGTTGGAATGATTTCTTCATGCCCCTCGTCGTGCTTAATTCATCCGAACGCCTGACCCTAGCGGTTGGAATGCGTTGGTTCTCAGCGGGGCAGTATGGGGCCGGCATGCACCAACTGCAGATGGCTATCTCATTCATTGCGGTGCTTCCCATTGTCGTGGCCTTCTTCTTCGCCCAACGCCACTTCATTCGCGGGATCACCTTGACTGGTATCAAAGGCTGATCCTCGCCCACCGCTACCACGGCAGATTGCACTAACACAGCGTGGCGAATCTCCCTGCAAGGTAGTTGCGCACTCACAGGCAATGAGAGTAACGCCTGCAGGACCGCAGGCTAAACAACCCCCACGGAGGACCTCGGTAATAAGCTGGGGGCCATGTTGACACCCGTTCGTACGAGTGGCAACGTTGCCCAGCTGGGCGTCCTGCATTCGACGGGATACGTCTCAGCAGTAACTACGCCGATCATCTGGCATGTAAGGGACATGCTTAAAACTCGGCCTAGGGGGAGAGCTTATGAACGGATCTATTACCCGACGCCGAATCATGG
>CAZUZW010000103.1:0-4705 GCA_964624855.1 uncultured Vicinamibacteraceae bacterium | reverse complement strand
TAGATTTGGAATCACCTCGGTCGGCATGGTAATCAACGAGCCGACCTTCTTGATTAAGTAGTGAGAATTCAGGAAGACGCTCACCAATATCAGGTCCGGTTGGAAACACATCCGTTGCTGGGTAGCGCCGCGCCGGATGACTTGCCGGAATCCCGATCGTCACCCCGACGTCATCCGTCATAGTGCCTGGCTCAAGATTTTCGTGAGCGGCTTTGACCGCTTCCTCTTCCTGCCCTGCAACGTTCGCCGTCATAACTGATAGCAACGCCCACATCATCACGAAAGACCACCGGCTCATCGCGGTCGCCCCATAATTTTCTTTATCCATCACGCTAATACTATAGTCGCTTGCTGCCCTTCACTCGAATGTTATGTAAGACTTACGTCGTTCTAACCTCGCCTGCCATGCTATTCCGAGTCATGCGAACGTCCGTCCACCCTCCCGAACCCGGTGATGGATATGACATCGTTTAACCCCTACGCACTCGTGATTGCACTGGCTACGGCACTCGCCATCCTCAGCGCACTTCGTCGCTCCACTCACCCCGTGCCTGATCCCACCCAGGTCGTCGCGTGGCTCTTGCTGTGGATCCCGTTCGACCTCCGGTGGTGGAATCAGCTCTACGACGGCCCTGGCGGACAATACGGGTATGAATTCTGGGCCGCGTATGTCACCGGAATCGCGCTGGTTGGCTGGGGGTTATTTCACCGATGGGAGATCCTCGGCATCCGGGCACCACAACCCCGGGACATCCTCGTCTTTCTCGCGGCACTCGCATCGCTGGCAGCGATGCTGATCCCGCCAGGACTCGGATCGGGGTTTCTCCAATGGAATCCGTCTCCGCCGAATGTGCTCCACGGCGCAAGCCTCTTCGGTACGCTCGCACTCACCGTCGCGCTTCCAGAGGAATTGTTCTTCCGAGGCCTCCTTCAACCCTGGTGCGACCGCTGGACCGACCGCCGGTGGCTGGGCTTGATACTGGCATCATTGGCATTCGGACTGATGCACTGGAACAACCGACCAGAACTCGACGAGAAAATCTTGTACTGCGTTTTTGCGACCATCGCCGGCATCGGGTATGGCCTAGCGTTCCGATACGGCGGCCTGTTTGCATCGGTCATGACCCACACCTCCGTAAACTGGATCTGGCAGGTCTTACTCCGTGGATAGCCGGTGACACCGTCACCGGGCCCCAGGGATTCTCCGACCTTTGTCCCGCGCCTCAAGAACGCGGAACTCACATCATCCTCAGGCCACCGCGGTGGCTTCGAGTTCAACCATGATCTCCGGTTCAAACAACTTGGTTACGCCGAGCAGTGTACTGACCGGTTTGCATCCATCCTCCGCAAAAATCGGCACGAGCTCCGCCGCCACCGCCATAAAAGCATCGACGTCGGTGGTGTACATGTTCAATCGTACGACGTTCGTCGCGTTCATATCAGCTGCCGCCAACGCGGCCTTCACATTCTCCCAGGACATTCGAAATTGGGCGACAAGATCACCCGCGTGCATCGGCGTACCGTCAGCCGCGTTAGCCGTTTGCCCGGACAGATAAAGCACACGTTGCCCACCCGTGACCTCAATGCCGTGATTGAGATTGAAGGCCAAAAGCCATTCCGTCGGATTAATTTCTCGCTTTTCCATAATCTACCTTTCTGGTTACTAAAACGCTGCACTAACCGTATCCATATGTTTGCTTGCGGCCACTACGGTTGCCCTATAGCAATTGGACCTCCGTGGTCTGCGATCCATTGCCAACGGCCATTTGTTTTCATCAGCACGTCAGTGAATCGCATACGCTCCTCAAAATCCTGACGATCCTGCCCTCTGACCACGCTCTGCAAGTAATAGTGTGCGACCGCAACATTGCCATGCACTCGAATTGAAATCGGTCGCACCTCGGACACCCGTGTGTCCGTCGTTTGAAACAAAATACGCGAAAATTTCCGTTCACCGTCCTTCGTACGCGGTACTAAGTCCTGATACAACCAGCCAGAAAAATCATCGTGGAAACAATCAAACCATGCTTCACTTCCGTACCGTTCCTGGCACGACTCGATGAATTCCCACACTTCCGCTTGCTCAGGTGATAACTCCTGCCCAGACACTGCCGTTGCCAACACCAAAACAATCCCACACGTGAACACTGCCGCCTTGATTATTTTCATCACGTATCTCCAAAGAAATGTGTACATAGCATTCTTCAGCCTCGTTCTTGAAAGGAGAAGTATACGGCGTATCAGGAACATTCCCAGACGGCCATGTCGGGTCCAGATCCCTCATTTGGTGTAGCGTTCATTCTTCTTACTTTTCCTTAAGGCCATTCCCCTCACGCGTGAAAGGTGGCACAATCTCAACCCTGTCATCACTTTAGATATGTCTATGGCTCAACGCACGCACAGGTTCTTCATTTCAACGCTTGTGGCCTGTGTGTGCTCCGCACACGCGTCTCAGGCTCCGCCATTTGAACTCCGCGATGCGACCATTACGGACGTGCATCGAGCCTTTGACTCTGGCGAACTCACCTGCCGAGAGTTAACGTCAAAATACCTTGAGCGAATTCAGGCATACGATGCGGCCGGGCCAACACTCAACAGCATAGAAATCGTGAATCCCGCTGCGTTGCAAGAAGCCGAGGCTCTCGATCTGCAGTTCAGTCGCGCTGGTCTTCGCGGACCTTTACATTGCATTCCCGTCTTACTCAAAGACCAGGTTGAAACCAGGGATATGCCGACCACCTACGGCTCCGTGGTGTTTGAAAACTTTCTAACTAATCGGGATGCCACAATTGTGAGTCGGATGCGAGCGGCTGGTGCGTTGATCTTGGCAAAGACCACAATGGGTGAATTCGCTTCACGCTACGTAGGATCAGGCGTTGGGGTGATCCGGAATGCCTACGATCCGACCCGTAACCCAAGTGGGTCCTCTGGTGGAACAGGTGCAGGCATTGCCGCAAATTTCGGCATGGTGGGAATTGGCGAAGACACCGGGGGTTCCATTCGCGGTCCTGCTGCAGTTCACAGCCTAGTTGGACTCCGACCGACCGTCCCGCTGGTCAGTCGCCACGGCATGATGCCGGCCAATCCATCCAGTGACACACTCGGCCCCATGACTCGTACCGTGACCGACGCCGCGATCCTTCTTCACGTACTCGCGGGTTACGACGCAAACGACCCGCTTACCGCCTATGCGGTTAACCACGTGCCCGAGTCCTACTCCACCCCACTGACTAGAGACGGGTTGCAAGGGGCTCGAATCGGAATCATTCGCGCACCAATGGATCCCAACACAGACACAACGTCTGCTGACTACCAAAAGGTTCGCGCAGTCATCGATCGGGCATTTCGTGACCTTCAAGACCTCGGCGCGATCCTGATCGATCCTGTCTCGTTTGCGCATCTCGATACCATCGAAGACACCTACTCTGGAAATATTTACGAAACTGAAGAAGCCACGGACTCGTATCTCGCTGAACACGAAGAACCCCCTGTGACCACCCTTCGCGAGATGGTCTTGTCAGGGGAAGTCACACCGTGGCGCGCCAAAGGTCTCATGGGCCTCATTGGACGAACGACCAGCGACGCCGGGTACCTTAAAATTCTGACCGCACGAGAGCGACTTCGACAAAGCGTGCTGACGACCATGGCCGACCACAATCTCGACGCGTTGGTTTATGCCACCTTCGATCACCAGACAACCATTATCACCTCAGACGTCTTGACCAACCCCGACACTCAGGATCAGTATGCCCTCGGCAACAATCGCTACCTGAGTCCCGTCATCGGGTTTCCGGCACTGACCGTTCCTGCCGGCTTTACCTCAGACAATCTGCCGATCGGCCTTGAATTCCTGGGCCGTCCGTTTACAGAAGCGACACTGCTACAGTTCGGCTATGCCTATGAACAAGGCACACATCGCCGACAACCACAGACCACCCCACCCGTTCTCCCGTAGGAGGAATCATGGACGTACTTAGGGCTAATTCAGCAACCATTTACGCAATCACACGAATCGTAGTTGGCTTTCTCTTCACAATCCATGGTGTCGAGAAGATGTTTGGTGTGATCTCTCTAGACGAACCGGTCGCACTCTTGTCGTTGCGCGGCGTTGCTGGCGTAATTGAATTAGTGGCCGGCGCACTCATCTGCCTCGGACTCAAAACGTCATGGGCTGCCTTTATTTCCAGCGGGCAGATGGCCGTTGCGTATTTTTATGCTCACCAACCACAGGCTTTCTGGTTCCGCGAGAATGGTGGAGAACTTTCAATACTCTACTGCTTCATTTTTCTCTACTTCGCAGCAAAGGGGTCCGGCATCTTGAGTATCGACCACACGATGAAACAAAACGCTGGCAGCGATAACGTACCGACATAAGGACTAGTAAATGAGGGACGAACCTGATGCGAGCCTATTCCAAGACAACTTCAAAACTAATCGCGACGACATCGATAATCCTGCAAACAACTATCAGTGTTTCGTTCGCTCAGTCGGTAGAAGAGCATGACTATCTGCTTTTAGCCACAAATCGAACATCAACGATGGAAACCGAAATGCAGGACGCCGCCGAGCAGGGTTACATATTTGCCGGCGTCATGGGAGGCGAAACCTCGTTCGGTGGCAATGAGGTGGTCGTTGTCATGACACGCTCAACGACTGATCGTAACCCGCGGTACGACTCTCGCCTGCTGGCCACCACTAGAACGTC
>CAZUZW010000102.1:0-4970 GCA_964624855.1 uncultured Vicinamibacteraceae bacterium | reverse complement strand
CAGGTTGACCTGCAATATGACCTTGATGCTCTTGCGCTTGGGGTCTCTATTACTACGGACGATGCGGTATTGGTCAACACACTCGAACAGTTATCCACTAGTGATTTCAATAACGCTCTCGATCGCCTAAAACGACTTTTTGAGAGAAGGGTACGCGTCCGGTTCGACGGCACACCGGTGCCATTCAGCGTTGACTTTCCTGACCATGGCACCCCGCGCGCCACCGGCGCTGTCATTCCAACCGTAATAGGCCTCACGGCACGTTTGAGCGGCACCATTCCTGAAGGCGCGCAAACCGTTGAGTTTTTTGCCTCACGGGCGTTTGCAGAAGTTCACCTCACGATCATTGATGAAACCAGAGATATCGAACATCAAATGATTCTCGAACAGGGCGCTCGGAGTACACCCTTTCAGCTTGTCGGACAGAACGCCAGCTCAAACAACAGCAGTCAGGCGCAGCAATACTTCTGGCTCGGTGTTCGACACATTATCCCAGATGGCCTTGACCATATTTTGTTCGTACTTGGGCTTTTTCTTTTTAGCTTGAAGCTCAGACCACTGGTGACACAAGTCACTGCATTTACCGTCGCTCACGCGCTGACACTAACTGCAGCCACGCTCGGTACAGTGCAGCTGTCTCCAGAAATTGTCGAACCACTCATCGCGATATCAATCGCTTATGTTGCAATCGAAAACATACGCACTGATCGATTAACACTATGGCGACCAATAGTCGTCTTTGCGTTTGGCTTACTGCACGGACTTGGGTTTGCAGGCTCACTGGCTGCGCTGGACCTACCAAACCAAGAACAATTAGTTTCTCTCGTAATGTTCAACGCAGGAATCGAGGTTGGCCAACTTGCCGTGATCGCCGGTGCGACAGCGATCTTGGGGTGGTATCGACACAAATCGTGGTACCGGGCACGGGTCATCATCCCTGCATCGGCTGTTATCGCAACGATTGGAATCGTCTGGGCCATCGAACGCGCCTATGGTCTTTAGAACCCGAGACGCTGCCTAACTAGACGACTTAGCCTTACGATTGGTCAGGAAATGTGCGACCGCCTTAAGCCGCCCCCAGAAAAAATTAAACTGACCGAGAAGAGCACCATACCCAAGCAGTAGCGTCTGGTACATGGGAAAGAGAATCACCAGATAAACGAACCAACTCAGCCAAGTTGGTGCATCTGAAGGAAGGAGAAGCGCCAACACTGGCTGACGAAGCCGCACCACGGTGATTCCCGCCAAAGAAAACGCCAGCAGAATCGCCACCGTCCCCCAAAGCCCAACACCCCAACGAGCTCGTAATGTATTGAAGGTACTCACGCGGACCGAATACCAAGCGTATTCTTGACTGATTTCTTGGGTCAAGGAGAACCACTAAAGTTTTGACCCATCATTAGTGCACCATATAGGTTAGACATATGGACAACAAGCCGTTTAGACCGGTCATGCATGCTAAGATCGGCGGTCAAACTGGATATTACCTTTCATCTACAACGAAGGATTGCAGGATGAAAAAGTCTCCTCAACGTTCCGTGTATTCTGTCGTGTTCGTCCTTGTATGCCTGGCGCTATCTATGCCCTATCTCGCGTCGGCACAGGACTGGCCCAGCTGGCGAGGACGGAGCCAAAATGGTGTCTCCGACTTAACGAACTTGGTTTCGGGTTGGTCACCGGAAGGCGAAAACCTGATTTGGTTCCAAGAATACATCGCGCGTTCCACACCTGCGGTGTTCGACGGTCGGGTTTGCTCAAACGGTCGTATCGGTGACAACGCTTCAAAGAGGGAAATTGTCACCTGCTGGAACGCAGAAGATGGAACCAAACTCTGGGAACACACCTTCAGTGTTCTGAACACCACGGTCCCCTTCAATCGAGTTGGCTGGGGAAGCGTTACAGGCGACCCTGAAACGGGTTATCTCTATGCACTAAATGTAGACGGACACCTGCATTGCTTTGACCGCGACGGAAACATCGTGTGGGACTGGAGACTGTCAGAAGACCTCGGGCGAGCCTCCGGCTACGGCGGTCGAACCTCAACACCAATTATTGATGAAGACCGACTTATTCTCGGTGTAATTGGTTCGGCATGGGGCAGCCTTGGTGGCCCTCCTCGTCATCGCTATGCGTCGTTCGAGAAATCGACTGGCCGCGTGCAGTGGGTGTCGACCCCTGGAGGGCAACCGGCCGATCTCAATACGCAGTCGGTTCCGATCATCGCCATCATCAACGGACAACGCCTCATCATTGACGGGAATGCGGACGGTCATATCTATGCCTTACAAGCAAGAACAGGGTCAAAAGTCTGGGATTTCCATCTCAGCAAGCGTGGGATCAACGTCTCCCCTGTAATAGACGGCACGACCATTTTCATCGCGCATAGTGAAGAAAATCTTGATGCGGGAACAATGGGTCGGGTCGTCGCGATCGATGCCAGCGGGACTGGTGACATCACAGCGACCGGCGAAAAATGGCGAATCGATGAACTCGCTGTCGGATTCTCATCACCGATGATTAAAGATGGCCGTCTTTACGTCATAGATAATTCGGCTAACCTCGTTGCGATTAACGCTGACAGTGGTGACATTCTGTGGGATCACAGCGTTGGAACAGTTGGTAAATCATCACCCGTATGGGCGGATGGCAAACTCTACATAACAGAAGTAAACGGGAACGTGCATATCCTTGAACCCGGCCCGAGCGGCGTCACAGTTCTAGACAGTGAAGAACTCCACGTCTCAGATGGCCGATACGCAGAAATCTATGGCTCATTTGCTCCCGCTTATGGCCGTCTCTACGTCTCGGCAGAGTCCGGTATCTACAGTATTGGTAACCCAAATACCTCCTTTGCAGCAGCACCTGGTACAAGCCCATTACTGGGCACCGAAACTGCCTCAACGGGAAATGTCGCGAGTATTCAAGTCGTGCCAGCTGAAGTGATCGCTTCGGCGGGTGAAACTGTTAGTTTTCGAGTGTTCGCCTTTGACGAAAATGGTCAAGCTCTTGGCGAACGTGATGCGACTTGGACACTTGATGGCCTGACAGGCTCGCGTCTCCGTGTCAATGGTGAGTTCCAGTCATCACCACAATCGACCAATCAAGCTGGTCAGGTGGTTGCGACAGTTGGCGAAGTTTCAGCCGCTGCCCGTATCCGGATATTCAGTCCGCTTCCCTGGACAGAAAATTTTGAGAATGGTCGTCCTCCCCACTGGATCGGTGGCGGCGGCAGTCTAAGAGCTGTCGATGAGGGAGGCGAACAATTATTCCAAAAAGGACCTTCTCGTACAGGCATCCACAGACACGCAATCTACGTCGGTCCGTCTTATATGTCCAACTACACCGTGCAGGCTGACGTTATGTCGACACAAAAGGGTCGACGGCGTCCTGACATCGGATTGATTAATGCAGGCTACACGATGGATATGCAGGGTAATCACCAACGTATAGAAGTCCGGTCATGGGCAGCAGAATTGCGGATGGCCGAACGATTCGACTTTTCCTGGGAGCCTGATATTTGGTACACGTTAAAGCTCAGAGTCGACAGTGACGATGACAAAGCCGTGATCAGGGGAAAGATTTGGCCGCGTGACCAGTCCGAACCAGGCGAATGGACCGTTACCGTCGAAGACAACGAACCCGTTCGTGAAGGGAGTCCTGGACTCATCGGCTACTCACCTATTGACATTTACTTCGACAATGTTCGTGTGATGGAGAACCAATGACTCGACAGTTTTTATTCGTTATCGCCTCACTGCTCGCCACCAATCTCTCCGTGTCGGCCCAGGACGTTGCCATGTTTGGCAATACTCCGTCCCGGAACATGGTTTCTGACGAAACAAATGTTTTGAGTGAATGGGATGTTGCAACAGGAGAAAACGTCCTATGGTCTCAACCAGTTGGTTCGCAAGCCTATGGTGGACCTGTTGTCGCAAACGGCCGTGTGTACGTCGGAACCAATAACGAAGGTAGACGAGACCCGGCGATTGAGGGCGACAAGGGTGTCGTCATGGCGTTCGAATCAACATCCGGGGATTTCCTTTGGCAAATGGTTCATCCAAAGCTAACGTCTGGACGCGTAAACGACTGGCCCTTGCAAGGCGTATGCTCCACGGCATTTATGGAAGGCGACCGCATCTATTACATCTCAAACGAAGCACATATCGTCTGCCTGGATGCACGAGGATTCAAAGACGGTGAAAACAACGGGCCCTTTATGGACGAAGAGTTCACAGATGACAATGCCGGCGACATTATTTGGTCGTACGACATGATCGGCGAACTCGATGTTTTTCCTCACAACCTCGCGACAGGCTCACCCCTCATCATTGGTGACGTCCTGTATACCGTCACAAGTAATGGTGTCGATGAAGGACACGTCAATATCCCATCTCCATTTTCGCCCGACTTTATTGCCGTCGATAAAAATACAGGTGAACTTTTGTGGGAAAGTAATCCCGTCGGCGAAAACGTCTTACACGGTGCCTGGACTAACCCCTCCTATGGCGTCATCAATGGGCAAGCACAGGTTATCTTCGCTGGTGGCAATGGTGTCATTTATTCGCTCGACGCAGAAACAGGCGAGCTCATTTGGGAATTTGACTGTAACCCACAAGAGGCGGAATGGATCCTTGGTGGGCGAGGCACCCGAAACAACATTCTCGCGACACCGGTTATCTATGAAAACAAGGTGTACATCGGCGTCGGACAAGACCCAGAACACGGAGAAGCTCCAGGTCATTTCTTTGCTATCGACGCAACCGGCACTGGTGACGTTACGGATACTCACACGATCTGGCACCGAGGCGGCGAAGATTTCTATCGTACGATGTCAACAGCCGCGATCGATGACGGCGTCCTCTATATCTCAAGCCTTTCCGGATTCCTTCATGCCCTCGATCCGCAGACTGGTGAGGAATTTTGGACATACGATGCATTTGCTGCCGTTTGGGGTTCGCCATACGTCGTAG
>CAZUZW010000101.1:0-5345 GCA_964624855.1 uncultured Vicinamibacteraceae bacterium | reverse complement strand
TTCGACAAAGCAGTAATGTGCTCCTGAATTAGTTCGCGGTATTGCTCTCGGAGCTTCTCTGGCACAACGGGCATCTTTCGGCCTGTCTCAAGGTCTTGAAAGCTCGTTGGGTCCTCGTATGGAAAATCAATCTCGGCTGGATCCAAAACCTGAAAGACAATCAGATCATTGCCCCCATAGCTCAACGGCTTAAGTATGTCGACAACCTTCTTTGGATCTTCATAGAAATCCGAAATCACTACGATAATGCCTCGCCGCTTAAAGAACTCGGTCGCGCGGAAGAAAGGCCGCTCGAGAGAACCAGGCTGACCGGCGTCAATGCGATCCAGTTCGTGCAGGATCACGTCCAGATGTTTCGCCGAAGGAGGCACCCGAGTAACGATGTCAGCATCAAAGGTAACCAGACCAACCCGGTCACGTTGCCTCGTGCAGAAATAGGTCAGACACGCCGCCAGGTAACGTCCATAGTCGAGCTTGGTCAGTGTTTGACTTTTAAAGTTCATCGACCGGGACACGTCGAGCATGACCGAAAAATTAGCGTTGGTGTCAGCTTCGAACTGCTTAACGTAAAAGCGGTCGGTTCGAGCAAACACTCGCCAATCAATGAAGCGGATGTCATCTCCCGGCATGTACCCGCGGTGCTCAGCAAAATCTACCGACACTCCTAAATAAGGAGCCTTGTGTAACCCGTTAATGAAACCGTCAACGACCGTACGTGCCAAGAGTTCAAGACTGCCAATCCTCGCCAGAACTTTCGGATCGACAAACCGGGCTCCAGCAACGGTCTGCTCAGTATCCATCTTGCAATCTACATCTTCGATGCCGGGACCGGCACGGCATCGAGCAACTGTTCAACTACCTGATCGGAGGTAATGCCTTCCGACTCAGCATGAAAGTTAAGCAGGATACGATGACGCAGCACCGGGTTGGCCAATGCCCGGATATCATCGAAGTTGACATGGTAACGTCCCTGAGTCACGGCGCGAGCTTTGCCCCCCAGGATCAAGTACTGCGCGGCGCGGACACTGGCTCCATACGCAACCCACTTTTTCACGAAATCACGCGCATCCTGCCCCTTCGACCGACTGGTACGCACGAGGCTCAGCGCGTAGCGCAGAACTGACTCCGAAACCGGCACCTTCCGCACCAGTTGCTGAAACGCAACAAGGTCGGCACCCGTCACCGCATGTTGAAACTCGGGTTTCTGGACTATCGTTGTCGTGCGAACGACTTCAAGTTCTTCGTCCTCGGGCGGATGTTGAATGACTATGGGAAACATGAACCGGTCGAGTTGCGCCTCGGGAAGGGGGTAGGTGCCCGCCAACTCGATCGGGTTCTGCGTCGCGAACACAAAAAACGGTTCATCAAGCTCGTAAGTCCTGCCCTGCACTGTGACCCGATGCTCCTGCATCGCTTCCAGCAAAGCTGACTGGGTTTTCGGCGGGGTCCGGTTAATCTCATCGGCCAGGAGAATGTTCGTAAACACTGGTCCTGGCGCAAAGATCATCTTGCGGTTACCAGTCTCAGGATCTTCCTGAATGATGTCCGTACCGGTAATATCAGATGGCATTAAATCTGGCGTGAACTGAATTCGTGAAAACTTAAGGTCCAACACCTTCGCCATGGTTTGTATGAGCAATGTCTTCGCAAGCCCAGGCACTCCCACGATCAAACTGTTCCCTCCGACGAACAGGGTCAGAAGGGTTTGTTCGATTACCTCCTGCTGGCCAATAATGAGCTTGTGCAATTCAGCAAGGATGCCTTCGCGACCAGCTTTCAGCTTATCGGCCAGGGCGATGTCATCAGGCGCCTCAAGGTCTCTGGGTTCGTCCGGCTTTAGATCAAGATCCAATGGTGCTCCTTACTTTCGAAGGCCTCAGGAACAATTCTTGAGCCTCCCTTAATGTGTCATTGCGTACATCACGTAATTGACGCCAAATTTGTAAGCTTCGTTTGTTAGGTCGATCGGTAGCCAACCCGTATCAGAGTACTCCCAGTACTCGCCGATATCATTATTGTAGTTGGCAACTATCATCAGTCTGGCGCCTGGGTCGTTATCTTCAAAAACACCGAAAAATCTCGGAGGTAATCCATACATCCAATCGTCCATTTCGAGAGTCTTAATGTCAAAAAATGAATGGAAAACCGGGTGTGAAATATCAAGTTCCACAAGTTGGGCATCTGGCAACACTCGCTTCAGTTGCGCTTCGAAGTTGTACCAATGCTCACCGCGAAAATCATCAAAGATCAAAAACCCACCTTTGAGTAGATAGCTGCGCAGGCTTTCCGCCTCAGTATCTGTCTGGGTCCAATAGCCGGGTTCCGACATATATGCGAACGGAAATCTGTGAAGCTCGGAGTCTCCGGATGCCAACACGTTCCCGGCGCCGGCGCCCTGAAACAGATTCAGAGAGGTCACTTCGTCAAGAATTTTCGTCAGGTTCCGCTCGGCTCTCGGGTAGTCGTGCGCCCACGGCAAATCACGTCCGCCAAGGAAAGACCCTCCGCGGAGGCTCATCTCGTAGCTCAACCGAACGAATGTGAAACCACCATCGTATTCAGGATTCTCACTGGATACATCCAGACTCGAACCGGCACCAACTGGTGTCAACGCAAGGAGGCTCAAAACTACAAGTCCTGCCACGGCCGCAGAAGTCATTGGCCGTGGCACGCACCTCACTCGATTCTGAAACCTCGTCGGTTTTAACGTTGACTCGCGACTGTCTGTCATTAGCGGTCCGTTGGGCTACCTGAAACTGCCTCGAGTTCACGGATTTCTCGACTCTTAAGCGCCAGCTCGATCATGATTTTTTCAAGCTCCTCTTGGTACTGCCGCTGGTCGCTCCCGCCCCGGATTCGTCTTAAGTCATCGACTCGCGCTTCAAGCTCTTGCCGTTCCTGATAGAGGACTTCAAGCGCTGGATTGTTGAATGTGCGGCCAGGCTGCCCTTGGCTTCCACTCGTAAAGAAGAGTGTGCGCGCTACCAAGCCATCCGGGTTGTCGCCTGATAGTGGATCTGGCTCGTCAGTGCCTTCTCCATCGCCGTTGTCGTCCAACAGAGCGTGTTCAGTGGCTAACAACCCGTCAGCCTCGTAACTCTGTACAACTCGCGCCCGGGCATAAGAGAAGGCTTCCAGCATCGACACTCGCCGATCTCGGTTCTGGTCAGCATCATCCTCACCACCCGCAAACGCTGCCACAAAATAACCCCCGAAGACCGAGGCATTTCGCTCGCCCCCTGTCCTTGTCGCGGTCATCACTGTTCGACCCTGAGCCGACAATATTTCAACAAAGGGACCGCTAGCACTTGCAGTATTAACGAATGTCACTTGCTGTCCATTCAATTTTTCAAGCAGCGTAGCGAAATCCTCCGCGGACAAGTCCCGCCGCGGGAGATTGATACGCGCCGCATCCGTGAAGCTTCCGTGACCAAAAAGCACTATGACCACGTGATCGCCCGACGAAGCCCGGTCAGAAATCGTCTGAATTGCGGATTCGACATTCTCGCGGGTTGACCGATCGGCAATTGCCTCAGGATCAAGGTTCGGCTTCTCGCCGAGGTAAGTAATCCCTTCTGGCGGCACGTTATACCGGTTCTCTGCCGCACCGATTAAAGTCATCGCCCACTCATGAAACTGCTGCGTGTAATCGGGGTCGCCGCCCAGACCGGTAATGACCAACAAATGAGTCTGGTTTGTCTGAGCTTCAATTGCGGGGTTGCTCATCGACACCAAGACAACCACCAAGACAATCACCTGTCGGGCGGCGAATCGCTTCATGCCAACCCCTTGTAACGCCGATAGCCCCATTCACCGAGCACCAATGTAACCAGGAGTAGGAGCAACGCTGGCATGTCCCACAGGTCACGCTCCTCGACAACCGTTACCCCGCCGCCAACATACTGAATATCGTCAGGCAAACTCGCCACAGTGTCGGGTGTATAAAATCGACCGCCCGTTTCCCCAGCGACGCGTTCCAGCAGCGATGCACCCATGGTCGAATCATAGAATTCACTGTCGCTTGGCGCCACCTGAAGATGCATCGTGTCTTCACCAAGGAAGTCATCGTCGATGGTTGCTTCCACACGCACTTCATAGAAGCCTTCATCCGCTGCGGTAAACGTCGCACGGTATTCACCATCCTTTTCGGCCGTCCATTCCATGGGCAATTCAATTAGGTCCCCAGATGGACCGGTCACTATAGCTGTCACGGAACTGTTGTTCAGGTCTTCATAGTTGGCATCACCCACTTCAGCAAGAACGGTCACCAGCTCGTTTGGTTCAACCCGGTCTTGTTGCATCCTAGCCACGACTTGGTCCGGCACCCCATCAACAAGCCAGCGGATGAGTCTCCGCCAGAAAGTCTCGTGGGTCATATCCTCCACAGATACATCCGCGTGCATCTGCCACATCCAAGAATCCTGGACAGGAAACGCCATAGACTTTCCGGCGCCGTACCGTTGAAACGCTAACACCACCAAATCATCTGACGTTCTGAGTAGGGTCGTTGCACCTGGTTTGACTTCAGTAATTGGATTTACGATCGTCACCGGCGGAAGGGTTCCCCATCGCTGAACGGAACGAGCTTCGTCCTCAGCAATCAATGTCGACGGGTGGGAGGCCCCAGCACGAGTCGTTTCGACATGAACTTCCTGAAAAAAGCTTTCCTCGCTGTCAACGCCTGTCGGGTCCAAAACAACTGGTAGGACATCGGCAAGTGGTGTTCCAGCGTAGCCACCTTCTGCAAACGATCGATGACTGCCAAGCATCAGCAAGCCTCCACCGCGATGATTGACAAAATCAGCAATCATTCGCAATTGATCAGGCGTGAAGTGCCCAGCTTCGATACTCCCCAAGATCAAACCACGGTATTTGAACAGTTCTGACCGCGTCCGAGGAAATCCACCGACGAGTTCATCCGGACCATCAACATTGCGGCGTAAAAACTTATTCTCGGCCGTGCGTTGAAGCAGGGCCACTTGCAGATTTTCATCATCTTCGACGCCCCTGAGGAGATATTTCACCTCCCACCGCGGCTCACCTTCGAAATACAGGAGTTTTTCATTCCGGTCTTCAACCACAATTAGTGTTTGACGCAGGTTGTTCTGTGTGACCATTTCTCCAGGGCGTGGCGACACCCGGAAACTAAATAGTCTGGGGCCTTCTTCATTCGCGGTAAAACGCATTCTGACAGTTTGTGGATCGCCCTCAGCGCCGAGCTGGATATCTTCCGTGCCAACAATTCGTCCCTCGTCCTCAACCTGTACGGGGACAGTTTCCCCACGATAACCACGGTGCGTCACCACCCATTCGACAACCAGTGCGGCTCCTTTAAGCACGCGGCT
>CAZUZW010000100.1:0-5468 GCA_964624855.1 uncultured Vicinamibacteraceae bacterium | reverse complement strand
TCGAGTCCGAGCATGATTGGGATATTAGGACCATAGACATCGGCATCGATGATGCCGACTCGATTACCTGACCTTGAAAGAGCAATAGCCAAATTCACCGACACAGTCGTCTTACCAACACCTCCCTTACCAGCCCCGACAGCGATGATATGTTTCACGCCAGGAATTGCACGGCTCACAGGCCCCTGGGGAGGCGGACTTGTCGAACCGGGTTGAGCTGCCATTGGCAAAGTCGTTCTCTTTGGCTGGTCTGACTCATTGGACATAACAAAAAACCCTAGCGCCTTAACCGCTTGTCTCCTGACCTCAAAGCATCAGACGTAACAGTCTGCATGCCGCAAACAAAATTGAGCCTCACAATATCTTTACCAAGATTAGAGAGCCTTCACAACTAGGCACGTCAACAGTTGACGCAGAAACTAACGACACAAACTAGCCTCATTTAATCGCAATATGAGCCCTAATTTGAATCTCAGCCGAGAACGGCGGTGTGACAGTGAATTTAAGACAAGCACCGTGGCGAACACCAGGTGGTATCGCAAGTTCTAATTGATTAGACATCATACCGCTCCCGGTTCCGGCACAGATACCGCATGAACTTGACCAGACCTCTCCCCTGCCGCCACAAATCGGGCAGTCCGATCGAAACACGAGATCCCAAGGAACACGAACTCCGTTTCGAGCTTCCGAAGCGGTTATTTCAACCTCAGTGCTATGTGTCTCAACTGACCACACTCGATCAGCTAGAAAATCACTATCCATCGTCGATACAACATCAGCAATCATCGCGGTTGAGGGAAATTCATTCACCATCCCATCGTTTAATTCTCGAAAATCATCGTAAACGATACGGCAACCTTCAAGAAGACTCGACTCGGCAGGATGTCTAGCATCGTACAGAGACCGTCGGTTCGAATCACTTAACACATCATAAGCTCGACGAATCTCGTCAAGACCTTGAACTTGGAGCCCTTTTGCTGACTCTAAACGAACACGTCTTTCCAACGACCAATAAGCTCGACGAATCTCGTCAAGACCTGCAAATCTTGAAATTCCAAGAACTCGATAGTAACTCGACATGGAAGATTTACGATAGGTGCGGCGGAAGACCTTGTCAAGAACTACAACGCCGGCCTTTAGGTAACATGACTCTGTGTTGCTTCGGATGGACGCGCCTAGACAAAAATGACTCTCGACTACTGGGCACCAAGAATATGTAGTATTTCGCGACGGATTGTGTCATCAACCTCTCGAAAATCGAGCTCAGACTCACACTCGTCACACAAGACCTCTAAGACCGCGGGCCTAGCTTCTTCTGAAACACCGACGATGTCGTCAACAACTTGAACAACATGCAGCTGGAGTGTCTTGACCTGAAAATCAGATTCGTTTCCACAACTGGGGCAGGTCAATGCCATCGTTAGTAAACTCCTTTCGACTCCGGCTAATAGGCGACCGAAGATTTGATTGTACGGGATGCCCTGAGAATCTCGCAACTTGTTAGTTAAATAGCACAACCCTACGATTGAAGGTTCCTCGCCACCCCCTTTTATCGATTGGCTGGCTTCGTGAAACACGCCTGTTATACGATTGCCTAGTTGGTAGAGTCTACAAATGAGCAATTCAAGTAATTTCACCATCCACTGTGAACAACGTGCCGGCCATTGGACTTCGTGGGTAACGGCTGACAATGAGACAACCGCCGCTGGAGCAGTAGTTCTGGTAGGTCAAACTCAGGAAGAGGCCGAAGCAAACGCTCAGCAATGGGCAGACCGGCTTTCGGCTGACCCCAGGCTGCTTCGGAGCTGAGGGGTTTCAAATTTCATTGGTCGTTCTATTCGTTAGAAACGTAGACTACAGCTGTCTCTAAACAGGCGCTCTCGGTTGGTAATCCTTTGAAGCGAGGGATTTCCCGTGCGTGTTAGTGCGGTCACAAGGCCGTTAGTCAGTACAGTGACGAAATTTCATGCTCTTCTTTTTATAATGTTCCCCATCCGCGTATGGGTCTAGCAACGCCGACGGCCTAAGGCGCATCTATTTTGGTTCGATGCCAGAGGGACTGTAATTGCAACAACCATAATTAAACGATGGCACTCCAACTCAAGTACGCGTCGAATGCGACACTGTTGCTTGACGATCTGGTGCGGTCACTCGGTACACCGAGCACACCTGCTGGTCTTGTGGTGCCGGTACTCATGCCGTCGTTACCATTGGTCGAACGTGCCAAGGTCACCCTTGCTCGACGGTGCGGGGTGTCCATGGGCGCTTCGTTTCTGTTACCCGGCGCGTTCATTGAACACATTGCCAAACTGGTCGGTGTAGACCCTATCCATCCATCGTGGCGCCCTGAAGGATTGTCGTGGCGACTGGTCCCACTCCTCGCGGCCATGGTGCGTGAAGGATACAGCCGTCATTTCGAGGCCGTGTGTGTTGACAGCCGGGCACAGATGGCTCTGGCGAGAGAGTTGGCCGACCGCTTCGATCAGTATCTCTATTTTCGTCCGCAGATGATCGCGGCATGGACTCGTAACGAGTGCGCGGATGGTTTACCGGATACTGCCCGTGAAGATGAGGGGTGGCAGAAAGAGTTATGGCGCCGTCTGGCGTCGGGGCTGGACAATTATCCTGACCCGGCAGTTCGGTTATCTGATCTGGCGAGACGAGTTGCAGACGGTAGTGGTGACCTCCCTGCCACACTGGAAGTGCTCGCCACAGGGCCGCTGCCGCCGACGCTCTTACCGCTATTGCGTGCCCTCGCCGGTCGAACCCATGTCTGCTTGCGCACACTGCTGCCATCGACCGAGTACCTAGGTGACATTCGAGCGGGGCGGTCACAGATGCGGGCGGGCGAAGTCGTGGACCCGGCCTGGGAAGGAAATCCACTTCTCTCACACCTCGGCAAACAAGCGATCGAAAGCTTTAAGAGTTTTGATGTCGAGCTTGTCGACAGTGGTCAGGAATACGAGGTCATACCACTGCCCGAATCACCTGCCACCACGTTGCTGCAACAGATCCAGGTCGATGTCAGGGCCGCACAGCAGCCAGCTAATCTGGAGCACACTGAGCTGAACCTTGATAACGATCGTTCGATACGAGTTCACCGCTGCCATGGTGCCAGACGTGAAGTCGAAATCGTTCGCGACGAGTTACTAAATGCCTTTACGGAGTTGCCGAACCTGCGAGCGAGTGAAATTCTGGTACTGGCACCGGACCTCGACACCTACGGACCACTGGCCGAGGCAATCTGCCGAGAAGGAGACCCGGCCTTACCCTTACGTCTGACCGAACGACGTATTGACCGCAGTGATCACCTCGTAAAAACACTGAAGGCGATGCTGCAATTTGCTGCAGGTCGCACGCCACTCAGTGAAGGGATCGCACTCTTAGAATTGCCCGCGATTGGGGCGCGCATCGAGTTGCTCGGGGCCAAGCCAGAGACTCTCGCAAGAGACCTGCGTGCGGCGGGAATTACGTGGGGCTTAAATGGCGTACATCGTCAGGCGATGGATGCCGGCGACCTCACAACCGGGACATGGCGCGCCTCGCTTGATCGGCTACTCGCCGGACTGTGGTTCGGAGGCGCTGACGACATCTGTGACGTGGACGGTCACCCAGTATTACCCGTTGCAGGTGACCTTGACGATGCAGAGGAAGCGGTCGGCGCGGTTCTGAACTGGGTTGATGGCCTGATCCGTCTGTTTGAGGAATGGCAGGACGATGCCAGCCCAAGCCAATGGGCAGTACGACTAGACCACGCACTGGACGAAATCGTTGCATCTGATGACGGACGATTTGACCCGACGATCGCCGCCGACCTGATCGATCAACTACGCATTGCGGAACAAGAGCACGGATGCACGGAACCGATATCCGTTGGAGCTGTCGGTGACTGGCTGGAGCGTCTCGTCAATGATGAAGTTCGGTCTATGGCACGTGTCGGAGGCGGGATAGCGATGGGGGGCTTCAAACCACTTCGCGCAATCCCCTGTCGCGTCTTGGTGTTGATGGGGATGCACGATTCGGCGTTCCCACGAAAATCTCGATCACCGGCGTGGGATCTTCTCGCAGCGGCACCACAGCCGAGTGACCGTGACCCGTTACGAGATGACCGGCAGCTATTTCTTGATGCTGTGCTGGCCGCGGAAGACCGCGTCATCGTCACGGCAACCGCACGAAATATTCGAAGCAATAAAGAGGAACCACTTTCGGCGTGTGTCGATTCCTTCCTGCGGGTGGCGACTAGGACGTCTTCGAATCGGGTTGACGAGCAAGAACCGTGTAAACAGTTACTACTCGTCGATCACCGGCTACAACCCTTTCATCAAAGCTACTTCGCCGGGAAAGACGCATCATTCGATTATCGGTACGCCGATGTGGCTCGATTGTTTCAGCAAAACCGTAAAAAAGAACGACCGTTTGCATCAGCCGGCGGCGGGGTCGATAGCACTCCAATACGAAGCGACCTTGAACTGGACCGATTGATACGTGACTTCAAGGACCCATGGTCACGATGGTTGGAGACGTTGGAAGTGGTCTTGCCACGGGATGGCGAAGACCCGCAGGCGCTGGACCGCGAACCAATGGAGGCTCCGTCGGGTTTGATTCGATGGCAGATCTTGCGCGAAGTGATCGACGCAACGCTGGCCAATCACGGCAGCTATCTCGAAGAACGGCTAGCCGCTGACCGCAGACTGCCGTACGGTCAACTCGGCAGGACGATGGGTAAACAGGTGATTAAACTGGGGCACTCAATGGCGAAACTGGCCAGGCAAGAGGCCAGCGGTTCGCTGGTTCCACATCATCTGGTGTACCGGCACACCGCACCATGGATTTCCGGCACAGTCTATGTGAACGAAAAGCGGACCGTACATGTAGTCATCATTCCGGGTGATCTGAAGGAGCGTCCACACTACCGTCTCGAAACTTGGATACGCGCAACATTTGCGTCCGCGGCAGGACTAGACATTGAAACGGTAGTGGTCTCACGACGAGATAAGGCGACACGGATTGATCGCATGCGACCGATTGGAAAAGCGGTGGCACGGACGTCGCTAGACACCTTGCTGCAGCTGTGGCATCAGATGAGACAGCGCCCAGTTCCGTTTAAGCCTGCGACGAGCGCGGCAATTTTCAAGGAAGATGAGGGTGGAGCTGTGCATGAAAAAGCCATGCAAGCATGGAACACCCAATACAACGACCTACCTGGCGCCGGCGATGGACCCGCGGCGCAGCTGGTGTGGCGTGGCCAAGATCCGTTCGTCGGGGCCACGCTTGACGAATGGCAAGAACTAGCGAAGGTCGTATTTGAGCGAGTGGAGGACTGGGGTAAGGGTGCCGAGAAAGACAGGGCTGGTGTCGTGCATGACTGATTTCGATTTACAGCAGACCGATATACCGGTCGGCATCTCAGTCATTGAGGCAAGTGCAGGAACGGGCAAGACCTGGACGATCGCGCATCTCGTGCCCCG
>CAZUZW010000099.1:0-5737 GCA_964624855.1 uncultured Vicinamibacteraceae bacterium | reverse complement strand
CTCTATCCTCACTTCGCCGAGCTCAGTCGCGATGCGTCATGGTTTCGTAACGCCAGTGCGGTCGGCACGTTAACTGTCGATGCACTGCCGGCGCTTCTTAGTGGCAACTATCCCGAGCAGGGTCGATTGCCGACCGCTGCCGACTATCCGTCAAATGTCTTCACGTTGCTTGGTTCGAGCTATCGCGTTGAGGGATTTGAGCCCTTGACCCGGTTGTGTCCGGAGACAGTTTGTCCACAGCGGCGATTGCCCTTTCTTGTCTGGTATGCCTCCGTTTTACGTGATTTGAGCGTGGTTTATCAGCACATCGTCTTACCGGATGAGTTGACGGTCACGTTACCGCCGATGACGGAGAACTGGAAAGATTTTGTTGAGAATGACAATTTGGGGCAGAGGTGGGAGGAACGCCGGGTAACTGATCGACGTGAGATTGTGCACGAATTTGTAGAATCGATCGTTGCGCCTTCTCCTGGGGAACGCCCGCCGTTTTATTTCCTGCATACCCTGTTGCCGCACGAACCATGGGTTTATCTCCCGTCAGGCCAGCAGTTCAGTACGAACGGCAACACGGTGGGGTTGTCTCCCCGGTCGGGTCGTTGGTCGGATGATGTTGTTGCGGTGGCTCGCAACTATCAGCGTCATCTTCTCCAGGTGCGATACGCGGATACGTTACTTGGTCAGGTGCTTGACCGGTTGCGAACGGTTGGTCTTTATGACGACGCGTTGGTGGTTGTTACAGCCGACCACGGAGCGACGTTCCGACCAGGATTTCCGTTTCGTAGTCCTCAGGCTGAATCGTTTGTCGATATTGTGTCGGTACCGTTGTTTGTCAAGGTGCCAAACCAGCAGATGGGCACAGTTCTCGCGTCGAACGTGGAAACGATCGACATTGTGCCAACTCTGGCGGCACGACTTGGCAGTCGATTGCCGTGGGAAGCTGATGGTGTCGATGCATTTGATGGTCGTGTCGACGCACGAGCCGACAAGAGCCTGTTTTTCGATGACCCACTTCAGCGGATGACTGGTCCAAGAGACCTTGGTGCGGCGATTCAGGAAGTCGTTGCCAGAAAATACGAGTGGCTCGGAGAACCTGACGGGTTTCATGGTCCGCAGGACGGACGTCATCAAGAACTTATTGGCCGCCGCGTTGACGAATTTGACGTTGTGCTGTCAGAGGGTTTTGAGGCTGCGGTTAATTTGCCAGGAACCTTTGCAGACGTCGATCGGGCAAGTGACTTTATCCCGATGCATGTGAGTGGTGCCGTTAGGTCTCTGGCTGTTGCGATAGAGACTGAAACAGCCATCGGTGTGGCTGTCAACGGTGTTCTTGCGGGAGTTACGCAGCCATACGATTTTCCTGTTGGCGGACGCCAGTATGCATGGGAGACAATCATCGACCCGCAGTTGGTGGCCGATGGGTCTAATACATTGGAGGTCTTTACCATTGAAGAGACTGGGACAGGCGCGGTGGTTTTGGCACGCGCGTACAGTTCAGGGATGGGCTACGTCGAAAACAACTTGATTATCGAGGGAGCGGAGATGCTCAGGAATATCAAGGCCTCGGGGTTTCATGAGACAGAGTGGGCAGGTGATCAACTCTTCCGCTGGACCGAGGAGCACGCGAGTCTCGTGGTTCCAGTCGCTCAAGATCGGCCGCCGTCAAACCTGTCAATGGAGGTGCTTTTTACCGGACCAGTGACCAAGAAGGTTCGGATTGTTATCGACGAATGTACATTGTTCGAAGATCAGTTCCGCGGTCACCAAAATTTAACATTTCCCTTGTCTGGCTGTTCACTCGGTTCTGAAATTGTTGAGATCAGGCTGGAAACTGAAACTCACCAGCCAAGCAGTAATGGCAGTCATGACGCCCGAGAGCTTGGGATCGCTGTGCACGCGGTCGAGCTGCACTACGAGTGACCGTGACAACCTCGGCCTCGGCGCCCTGCTTTCAATGAGTTACAGCAGGGTGAGATTCTAGGTCCTGCTAAAATTTAGACGAAACGGTCTTTCACACCTGTGCTCAGTGAGAGGTGGCTCCCACAATGACAGTGGACAGTGTTCCGGCGCAGAAGAGCAGCAGGATCCTGAAAGGGACGAATGCCTTACTCCTTCTCCTGTCCGTGATTCTGCTCATTGCTGGCTTTCCGTCCTTTCTATTCGGCGTGTTCCTCGCCATTAGTCAACGACCAGGCGGGAATGTCGAATACATCAGTCCGACCTTGGGGGGGGATATTGCCTTTGGGTTCAGCTTCGCTGGGCTTGTCGCGGTGTTGTGCTCATTGGGAATTAGAGCATACCTGCGAAGACGAGATGGTAGTGTCTGAGAGGCGACGCCTCAGCCGACCGGGTATTGCGACAGCCTTGTAGATTTATTTCAACCCGTATCAGAGACGTGTCTGCGTTCGAACGCGAGTCATGAAGCGCGAGCCAATAGAGTTGTATCCGAAATCATCTGCCTCAGAATAGTTATGGGCGCCGATTCAAGAAACTACCAGGTTCTTATAAGAACGCCACTAAGACGTTTCTCGTAAGCACGGCACGCCTCACGGTATGGTCATCACAATCGGATCCGGAATTAGACAATCTTCTTTCGTTTGTTCGTTGCTTCAATTTTGACAGCCAACAGTGACACAATGCTGCGATGTTTTGGACGTCTTTAGATCCCTACGCACTGGTTATCGCATTATCTACTACGTGGGCTGTCCTTAAGGCACTTCGTAGTGTCAGACAAACCGAACCTGGGCCCACGGACGTGCTCGCGTGGCTGCTCTTGTGGATCCCGTTCGACCTGAGGTGGTGGAACGAGGTCTACGCCGGTCCAGGTGGCCAGTATGGCTACCAGGTTTGGGCGGTGTATGTTACCGCTGTCGCGCTTCTGGGATGGGGACTCTGTCGTCGCTCGCCGACACTCGGAATTCGCGTGCCGCGGACTCGTGACGTTTTGATTTCATTGGGCGCGGTTCTGGCCCTGGCTGCGCTCTTAATTCCTCCGGGACTTCTCACGGGGTTTCTGCAGTGGAATCCAGCCCTTCCTTCCTTTCTCCAAGGTGCGGGCCTGTTTGCCACGCTCGCGTTAACCGTTGCGCTTCCAGAAGAACTATTCTTCCGCGGTCTCCTCCAGACCTGGTGTGAGCGCTGGACGGGGCGGCAGTGGTTCGGTCTGGTGATTGCGTCAGTCGCGTTCGGCCTGATGCATTGGAACAATCGACCAGATCTTGCGGAGAAAGTGGTCTACTGTGCGCTCGCGAGCGTCGCCGGTTTGGCTTACGGGTTGTCGTTTAGACATGGAGGTTTGTTCGCGTCAGTCATGAGCCACGCAACGGTCAACTGGATCTGGCAGGTCTGTCTGCGGTCATAAGCAGCCTGATCGTCGGGACGAAGGTATTGCTCGGATGCACGGTGTGGGTTCGTCTGCCAGCTAAAGACTAGACCGTATCCGGTCTTCGATGGTCGCGATATCTGCGTTGGGGTTTACGGAGACACATCGAAGCCATCGGTCGCCGTTAATGAACGTTGTTGACACCGTAGTTGGCGATAGTTTCTGTGCGACCGCATCGACTTGGTGTGACTTGGGACGAAACACCACAATTCCTGTCTTAGGTTCGGCAAATAATTCAAAATCGTGGTTGGCATCGATCGCGATAGCGAGCGACTCGGCGTTTCCTAAGCAAATCTCGATTCGACGTGCCAGACCCTCTCGACCCCAGGCTATCAATGTCCCAAGAAGAGGGATTGCCATGGCTTCGTGAGATCCAAGGATGCCGACATTCGGCGTTGTTAGATACGTTCCACCAAAACTAATAGCGGCGTTCGCGTGCTCCACATCGCGAAACAGGACAAATGCAGACTCTTTCGGCTGAAAGAGCCACTTGTGGGCCGAGACAACAACAGAGTCCGCCCTATCGATGCCATTTAACAGGTCTCTGTATATATTGGAAAAAACGAGCGGGCCTGCCCAGGCGGCATCGACATGTGTCCAAGCAGCATTAGCTGTGAGGTGCAACGGGTCAATGGCCCCCGTTCCTGTCGTTCCGGCGGTCAGGACGAGACAGGCGTTCGACAGGTTTCCGAGCGCCTCACGAGATAGACGGTCTTCTGTGTCGACTGGTTGGGTTTCGAATTCAAGTCCAAGAATCCGTGCGGATTTGGCGATGCTGTTATGCGCTGACGATGAGGCGACCACACGTGTGACGCCAGCTACGTCACGTGCTGCCCACAGGGCTGTTAAATTTGCTAAGGAGGACCCAGGGGTCATATGGCCGCCAGTCATTCCATAAAATGGTGACAGCCAATCGATCAAGGTTGTTTCCGCCTTGTGTGCGAACGGGGATATCGCCGGATGCAAGAGGTTTTGGTTTAGTCGTGCGTTCCACAGCGAAAGAGCCCAAGTAATCCATGGTGTCGGTGGATCCATATGGGCCGCTGCGATTGGTGAATCCAGCTGGGCAGCTTGGCCAAGGACTAGTGGAGCTAGACGTTCTATTGTGGTGAATTCGCCGATGCCGGTCTCGGGCAGCGACTGCGGTAAGTCTTCATGTTCGTCTGAAGAAAAATCACATTCCAGGAGCGCCAACGACTTAGCGAGGCCTTCTGTGTTGATGTCAAAGCTCGGATCAGTAGCCATGAACGGTCCTCCTAGACACTTCCCGCTGGCGTGCCCTTAGCGGCTGCAACCATGTACCGATGGATTCAGCGAATTGCCAACCGTGTAAACGACGAGATTGTTAGCCTACCGCTCTGTAGGGAACGGTTCAATGTCTTCCGTAGTCTTCGTTTCCCTCGTGACTGAATGGTGGCACAATGCAGTCGAGACGGAGGTGGTTATGCGACGGGTAACACCGGTCGGGCTGGTCGTAGCGGTTATAGTGACAATTGTTACTGCTGCGTGCGGTAGTCAGCAGTCAGAGTCACGGATGGCGGCCAGCGATCCGATCGCCGAGCCTCGGGAGTCCGGTGTTCCGTTCATCGGGACCTGGAGGCTCGTTCGGATAGAACGCTACGACCAGACTGGGACGCCACTGGCTGACTTCGTTCATCCGACGATAGGGCATGGAACGCGGCTGGGTTATCTGATGTACGACGGCGAGCGAATGGCGGTCGCTGTGCAACAGGAGGATCGCGCCCTGTTTGCCGGTAATGTTCCCACGCCTGAGGAAGCTCTCATCAGTGTGGAGAATTACACCGCATATTTTGGACCGTATTCTGTGAACGAGATGGCAGGCTACGTTTCGCATCAGGTAGCGGGAAGTTTGAATCCTCGCGGTGCTGGTGGAGAGACGCAACCATTCTATGAGTTCTTGGCGAATCAGCTGGTCCTCACGCCAAGTCTTCAATGTCCCGATTCTTTTTTGTCGAATCGTGGCTGTGGATATGGCACGACCGGTATTCAGCTGCGGAATGTGTGGGAGAAGCTCGAACGGTCGACTGCTGCCGATATAGACGCGCGGTTTCTTGGATTTTGGCAAATCGACAGGATTGAAAGACGGACGTCAGACGGTCACGTAATTCCGATGCCGCAATACGAACAGGGCTATCTCGTTTACATGCCGTCCGGATATATGGCGGTTCAACTCATGCAGCCCGACCGTGAGGTCTACGACGGGGTTCGACCCACCGCGCAGGAGGCTGCTGCCGCAATGCGAAGCTACGTCAGTTACTTCGGTTCGTTCAGAGTGAACACTGCGGAAGGTATCGTGGTGCACCGGAGAGACGGCGACCTCATTCCGAACAGAATCGG
>CAZUZW010000098.1:0-5843 GCA_964624855.1 uncultured Vicinamibacteraceae bacterium | reverse complement strand
GAGCCCCAACCGGTTAATAGTCCAGATACCCAACCGGTTGTTGATCCCTTTATTATAGAAACTTACATAATAGAAACTTCTTCTTCTTATAACCAAAATGCTCCGGCGCAGTTGGAATTTTGGCTTGGATGCATGCCAACATCTCGTAATTTATGGGTGGAGGTTGTTCGTCGAGGGGGGGGTCCCAAAACAGGCCAAGATCTCCAGTCTTCAATCGAAACATCCTCTGTAAAAATAAGCTCCTCAAAGCGATCAACAAGGAGTTGTTTGACGCTTCCGTGTACATCCAATAGGAGCCGGCCTCCTACATTCAACACTTCCGCATCAGCCAGAATTCGACCCTGAGGCGTCAGATAGACAGCGTAACAGCCGTGCCCGTCTGGCAGGCTGACGATGTCATTAGTTAGCAGACCTTGCAAGTAGGAAGCTCGGTCATCGCCGGCGATCGCAATCCGACCGCGATTCGATCTTGTGACAACGCCGACCGTCTCCTTCAAAGACCGATAACAATCAGGATTCATAATTCCTCGACTGAAATGATATGCTGAAAAAATGTTAATGTTGGTTGCTCTAGTCCTCTTGCTCACAACTGCCGGCGCTGCCAGTGGTCAAACAGTCGCAGATCAAAAATTAGGATTATCCACCTTCAACGTATTTATTGGCTCGACCCTAGCCGGCATCGAGCGAGTGACTTTGAATCGATCAACTGCAGGCTGGATTATCACGTCAAGTGGACAGCTCTCCCCTCCAATTGAACTTTTGAACCGAAACTTAGAAATCGAATACGACGATAATTGGGAACCTCGTCAACTCATAATGGATGGACGTCGGCAAAATGAAGATTTTTTAGTCCGAACCTCCTTCTCTGATGGTTTTGCTACGAATAGCATCACAGACGGAAGCACAATCGAGGAACTCGACGAACCCGTTAATGCTAACTCCATAATTCTCCCCGATTATTTTTTTGGTTCGTACGAAGCATTGGCCATCCGACTTGAAACGCGGTCCGAAGGTAATCCCATACCGACCTACAACGCACTGCACGGCGCAGGTAACGTAACTGTTCTCGAAACAGTACGACGGCGCCTCGAAATAAGCCAACGCTCTCAAGACATCGCGGTATACCAACTTGCAGTAGAACAAGCCGAACGTACCCTCAACGTAGAAATGTGGGTTGATGAAGACAAGCGTTTACTTCGTGTAAAGCTTCCAACGGCGGACCTTGATGTAATGCGACAGGACTTATCTTTAGTTTCGACCCGATTGAGTGGTGTCCACCTCCCCGGGGATTCGGCTGAACGAATTCCCATGACTGGCTTCAGTGTCGCCGCAACAATAACGACGCCGGTTGATCGAGAGGTTCCTCGGTCTGGCTGGCCGGTCGTCATTTTGACGCCGGGAACACGGTCAATCGACCGTGACGAGCATCTTTTTGGCGTGCCGATTTTTGCGCAGCTGGCCGCGGAGTTGAGTGAAAACGGCTATCTCGTTGTCAGATACGACAAACGAGGCGTCGGACAAAGTGGTGGGAGACCGGAATCGGCGAAAATTGAAGACTACGCCGATGACGCACGGGCTGTCATTAACAGGATCCGGAACCGTTCAGACGTTGATCGCAGTCGAATTACGCTAGTCGCGCACGGTGAAGGTGGATGGATCGGACTGAAAGCCGCGGCAGAGGATGATAGAGTTTCGGCTCTCGTCTTGCTAGCCACACCCAGTGTTGACGGCGCCACTCTGATTCTTGAACAACAAGCTATGGAATTCGATCGTCTCGAACTGTCTGACCAAGACCGGTCTGAATATGCTGCGCTACAAGACAAAATTCATGCCGCGGTTGTTGGTGATGGCGATTGGACCGGTGTTCCAAACACTATTCGTCGTCAGGCCGACACACCCTGGTTCAGAAGTTTTATCGCATTCGAACCAGCGGACACTATTCGCCAAGTGAACCAACCGATCCTTATTCTTCACGGAACACTTGACCAGCACATCTCGTCTCGACACGCCAACGAGTTGGGTACACTGGCTGAAAGACGTTCGCGATCCGGTGCGACCGTGGACGTAGTCACGCTAGAGGGAATCAATCATCTCTTATCGGAGTCCGTACTCAATGACAACTATCCTGACCAGACGGAAGCTAGGGTAGCAAAGACAGTGACTGAAAGTGTCATCAATTGGCTCGGGCAAACCTTGAAACTAAACCCATAGATTTGCAACTATGTGGATCCTTCGCTCTTCAAACGACAACACAGAACGTATTCTCCGAATAACCCCTGGAAGCCCTCGAACAGTCGGACGAGGCCCGAGGTCGGACTTCGTTCTATCGGGTGCGTTGATATCCAGAATACATTGCCGTCTACTAATTACGAATAACGAGTTAACAGTTGAAGACATGAACAGCACGAACGGAACGTTCGTCAACGACCAGCGGATATCACAATCGCAACTCAACTCTGGCGACCGATTAAGATTGGGGCGACTTGAACTAATCGTCTCGGAAGAATAAGTCGTTACTTTCGAGGTTGTGATGGTCTAATTTCGACACGACTAGGAAGACTTCTAGGCTGATGACCTAACAAATCGACGACGACTTGGGCAACATCTCTGGGGTCCAGTTTTCTCGTAATCGATGAACTTTCATCATTACCTGAAAACCGAGTATCAACCGAGCCAGGCGCGACACAACTCACTCGAATATTGTCGTACCGAAGTTCCTGCATTAGCACTTCGCTAACCGCGTCAAGACCGGCTTTAGACGCACAGTACGCCGCGCCGCCAGAAAACGGGTGGCTACCCGCCAAACTGCTGATGTTGATAATCCACCCTCCTCGGCTAGCTTTCAGCAACGGGATAGCTGCTCGACACGCAAAGAACACACCACTGAGGTTTGTTTCAATCACCTTGTTCCAGTCCTCTATCGATAACTTGGCCAATTCCTGAAAATGTCCGACGCCGGCGTTATTAATCAAGATATCCAGTCGTCCGAAAGTGTCGACCGTCCGTGCCATTAAGTCTTCCATCTGCCTTGGCTCACGAACATCGGCTGAGTAACTTTCAATCCGACCTGATTGCTTCTCAGACCCAACTGTAGTGGCGATCTGGTGAGTAACCGAAGACAGCATCTCGGTTGAACGGCCAGAGAGCATGACGTTGAACCCCTGCGACGCTAACGCCGTCGCAATGGCCCGGCCAATGCCACGGGATGCTCCCGTGACAGTTACGACCCTACTTTCCAGCTGATCATCAGTCATGTGCACTAGAATACCGCTCCAGAGGTTCAAGAATGTCAATTGTTTCAATCGTTGGTGCGGGACAGCTGGGCGGTATGCTTGCGTTCACGCTCGCAACTAACGAAAGAGTTCGTGAAATTAGACTGATCGACACAACCAAAGCAATTGCCTCAGGAACAGCACTCGATATACAGCAGGCAGGAGCCGTCGAGAGATTTGATACTACTGTTGTCGCCTATCGAGAATTACCTGCAGTCATTGGGTCAGACATCGTAGTTCTGACTGGTCCGGCTAAAAGACCTGCCACAGAATGGAGTGACGATGATGGTCTAGAAATACTCCAACAGTTAGGGCATCTCAATCGGCGGGCCTTGACAGTCTGTGCTGGAAGTGGACATCGGCGGTTAATCGAACGAGGCGCTGCGGAAACATCACTCTCTGGAAACCGCCTCGTCGGCTCTGAACCCTACGCGCTGCAGAACGCACTAAAAACCCTGGTCGCACTCGAACTACAATGTTCGTCTCTTGATGTGTCCTTATCGGTGCTGGGAATCCCACCGACTCATCTTGTGATTCCATGGAGTGGAGCGTCGGTCCAAGGCGTTCAATTGTCAGAATTGCTTTCTCCAAGAAGACTTGAGTTGATTCAGGAGAAAGTAGTCCGCCAGTGGCCTCTTGGTCCTTACGCGCTGGCAGCCGCAACAGCAAGACTGTGCGAAATCGTTCTTCAGGAAACAAGTATCTATGGAATTAATTGCTACGCTGTCCTCAACAAAGAATCAAACCTGCCCGGTCGCGTAGCTGCAGTAACGGCAAGTATTGACAGATCAGGGATTAAAAAAATCGTTCCGCCGGTGTTGAATATAAGAGAGCAGGTGGCGCTCGAAAATGCGCTTTTGAAGCGTTAGTTAGTCGTTTCAAGGTCCGAGCAATAATTCACAGCGCCAATGTTTAACGATCAACCTCGTCGTCGACCCAAGAAGTTCAGACTACTGTCTCCCGGGGACTGACCATACGATCAAATACAGAGCCAAATTCCTCAATCAGGGCATTCTCGACTGACTCGCATGATATTCGAGAACCCGTTATACGCGACAGAGAGGTTACGCCCTTTCCATCAATACCGCACGGTCGAATTAGATCGAAATAGGTGAGATCAGTTGAAACATTCAGGGCAAAACCGTGACTCGTTACCCAGCGTGAAAAACGGACACCGATAGCAGCGAGCTTATTATCGCCAACCCATACACCCGTCAGACCTGGAATCCGATTGCTGCGAACACCAAACGTCAAGACCGTTCTCATGATCACGGTTTCCAAGTCTCGTACGTAACGATGAACATCGCAGCGGTCAGGACGTAAATCGAGAATGGGATAGCCGACCAACTGGCCTGGACCATGGTAGGTGACATCGCCGCCACGGGTTACATCATGAAGTTCGACATCCATTCCGGACAACTGCGATGGGGTTACCAGAAGATTAGAAAGACGATGGCGTGCGTTTACACCAAGGGTGACAACATGTGGATGTTCCACCAAGAGCAAGACATCAGGCACTTCATTGTCACGCCGCTGTCTAACCAGTGTCTGCTGGATTTCCAAGGCATCGGCGTACGGCATCATACCCAGCTTACGAACTTCGACCGCCGACTGCCTTGCCATAAACCTAGACTGGAAGTTTCTCAAACGAGTTCATAGGAGGCTTTCCTCGAACTTCTCAAGATGCTCCTTAACACGACTCATGAATCGGTCAGCCACTGCACCATCAATAATTCGGTGATCGAACCCTAGCGTAAGATACGAACGGGTTCGCGCGACAATTTCTCCATTCACTACGACCGGACGAACTTCGACAGCACCCATGCATAAAATCGCAAGTTGAGGTTGATTGATAATAGGCATCCCAAAACTTGAACCAAAGACACCAGGATTGGTAACCGTGAAAGTCCCACCAACAACCTCTTCAGGCTGAAGCTGCTTCGAACGTGCTCGGTTCGATAGGTCACCTATTGACTGACTAAGTTCCACCATGCTCTTACTGTGTGCATTTCTTATCACTGGCGCTATTAATCCCCAGTCCAGGGCAACCGCTATGGCCAAATTAACGTCTTCACTGTAGACAATATTGCTGCCATCCACTGATGCATTCACAATCGGCACTTCTTGTAGCGCCTCGACGACCGCCTTGGCGACAAACACCAGATAACTTAATTTGTGTCCGACTTCCTCATATTTAGAACGATGCAGTACTCGAAGCTCGGACACACGTGAGAAATCAATATCGAACACGGTGTGCACATGCGCAGAAGTGCGTCGACTTTCCACCATGCGCTCTGCGATGCGACTACGCATTGCCGTCATGGGTTCAACCCGACCAGATACACTCTCCATTTCACGAACGGCTCTCAACACAACAGCCTTGGTAACGCGCCCGCCAGTACCAGAACCAGAAATCGTGTTGGGATCGATTTGGTGCTCAGCAGCTAGCTTCCGAACTACTGGAGAGAAGCCGTGACTTACGGCCTGGTTACGTTCTTCCGTCTGAACGGGCTCTGACTTAACATTGTCCGAATCTAGTAATCGTTCGCTTGTCGGATCTGCCGGGGCCCC
>CAZUZW010000097.1:0-5845 GCA_964624855.1 uncultured Vicinamibacteraceae bacterium | reverse complement strand
AACTCAGCGTCGAAGTAAACCGCCCAGATACAGAGGTAAGGGCTCGAACTCACTACGTGATCGCTGGCCAATAAGTAGTACACCTAAGATATACATCTTAACGACAACTACGACGATACGGTCGGTGCCCAGAAGTGGTAGGAATCAAAGATCACAACGGTGCCTGTTAACGTGCCGCAGGCTCCATTTCAATAAGCGGGGGTACGAGTGGCGATGGTCGCCTCATCATTGTGGCTTGCTCATAATCGTAGGCATAGCCAATCAGTTTGCCTTCGTCGTGCGGACGTCCCAAAAAAGAGATCGTCATTGGCAATCCCCGTGATCCGAATCCCATAGGCACCACAACGCCTGGAAACCCAACGGAGCTATACCCCGACAGTGTTGCCGGACTGCGAACATCGCCAGATGATACGTAGGTCGGATCATCGGCGGTAAAGATCGGATTCTCAATGGGAGGCGCAAAACTAGCAACGAATGGGAACACCAATGCATCAAGATCGTAGCTTTCAAACAAGTCGAGCTTGCGTTGCGTGTTCTCGGGAAGAACGTTCTCGATCACGTGAGCGTAGTCGGGATGTTCTGTCGATGTCATGCTCGCCCGTCTCAATAAATTGAGCACAGACTCTTCAGCGGGAAACTCGGACTCTGCAACGGGACCTTCATACACCTCGAGAAACTCCTCGACAGACTTTGGAACATCAGGTCCAAACGTAGCCAAATAAGTTTCCCAGTCCTCTTTGAATCGGTAGTCGGCAATCCTACGGATATCATCAACGAACGACCCATCGAACGTCACGGGGTCGATGATCACCGCACCCAATTCTCTCATCGTTGCAATCGCCGCGTCAGCCAGGGCATCAACCTCAGGGTCCGCTCCGAAGTAGTCCCTCGCGACACCAAGCCGAGCTCCCTGTAGAGTCCCTAACTTCAAAAACTGCGTGTAATCCAAACTTGCGGCCGCCGCCCCCGCGGGGTGGTCCGCATAGCGTTGGAGATTCAGATTGTCCGGGTCAGCCGGGTCTGGACCGGCAATCGTTGTCAGCAGAATTGCCATGTCGGTAACCGTCCGCGCCATCGGTCCAGCTGTGTCAAAATTGAGATTCTTTGGTGCAATGCCGTCTCGACTAATAAGCCCTGTCGTTGGTCTTAGACCGACAAGTCCGTTAAACGACGACGGCTGGCGAACTGACCAACTAGTATCGGTCCCAACACCGACAACGGCGAGGTTGGCAGCCACAGCTGCTGCGGACCCACTACTAGAACCACCCGGCTCCCGCAACAAGTTGTAGGGATTGACCGTCTGCCCTTCGACCGACGTGTAACTACCGCCGGCAAATTCTCCCAAAGAGGCTTTTCCCAGAATCATAGCCCCCGCTTCTCTCAGAACCCGTGTGATGTAGGCATCGTCTTGAGGAATTGCGTCCCTCAAAATTACCGAGCCATTCGTTGTTGGCATATCCTCAGTGTCGATATTGTCTTTCAACACGACAGGAATGCAGTGGAGATCACCTCGGGGGCCGCTGGCCGCTCGTTCTTCGTCTAGTGCCAGGGCTATCTCCAGTGCGCGCGGGTTAACAGTAATGATGCTGTTGAGATAGGGACCAGCGTCGTCGTACGCGGCAATGCGATCGAGATAACGTTGCACAAGTTCTTGACAGGACAGTGTTGCCGCATCAAACGCGGCCCGAATGTCAGCAATCGTCGTCTCTTCTATGGCGAACTCAACTATCGGCAATTCTGGAGACGGCGAACTGCATCCGGTGATGACAATGAAACATGCAAAAACCACACAACAGATGAACTGTCTAGCTCGGGTCTTCATTACACTTCTCCCCAAGAAAGATGAACGCTCCGACATCACGTAATCATCAGTAACGCCTTGCCTCAATGCCCCTATATTTTTGTCAGCACGCGCACCGGCCAACAGGTTTGTCATACCGCGCAATTACCGCGCACCATCCTTTCGGTCGCGCTTCTCAATGGTGGCTCATTCCCGATGAAACTCAGCCGCTTCCTCTTGCGGAAGTTCCGTCTTCCCAATAAGGTCGTCTGAGCGCTCCAAGGGGAAAATTGTTCGAAAATCCCACAAGCCTTGAAGGTTCAGATCGCCCCATGGCGCGGTGCTGTGAGGAAAGTTTATTGACTGGACGGCACCTACCAGCATCAACAAACCTGCACCAAGCACGATGAAAGAGGTAGGCGTTAAGGCACTCCGCGACTCATCACCACATTAACCTAATAACGTAACCTCGGGAACTCGGCAAGTAAGGGACGCGTCTACTACCGACTTCCAGGAAATCTCTGTATCCCTGACCCGGTGGCGTTATCAAAGGTGGCCGGATGTGGCCCGACACCTGCTTCGTACTCTTCCTCCGCAAGTCGCGCACCTTTCAACAGCGCTGGAAACCCATAATTACCCTCGTGGCACCGTGGCTCATAGTAAATTCGATTCTCTTGATCACTTTGCCTACCGAGCTCTTGCTTCACCGTCCAAGGCTGAACCCAGACGGTTGGGTCTTCAATGGTTACCTCGTACTCGAGTGTGTCCGGACCTGTTCGCGTCCAGCGTTCTACCAGATGCAGATTCTCACGAGAACCTCTAAAATTCTGTTTTGGAGTGAAATTGGTAACGTCAATCACCAACGTATCACCCTCCCAGTGCCCTCGTGAGTCACCCCACCACTGACGGATCTTCTCCGGAAGATGCGGACTACCGTCCATGACAATGTTCCGCTGGAATCCCTGTCCCTGTCCTTGGTCGTAGTACATCGTGATACCACCTGGCGTTTGGATAATTCGACGAAAATTCCCCCCAAATGCTGTCTCTGAAGGAGCGATTGAACCAAGCAAGCACCGATCGCCAAACGCTCCATCTTCCGGGTCATCATGACGATTCATCCGACCGGTGTTGTATCGCGGAGCGGACTCAGAACGTCGGGGAGAAGGTACCGGGTCGTATTCTTGGCCCGAACACGCGGGTAATTCCAGCTCACAGGTTTCCGTGGACCGTAAAAGTTCACGGCGCCACTCGTCCTCAGCAGTAGCTAATGCCTGAGCCTCAGGGGTCAACGCTGGCATTCTGCCATTCGGAGGATCAACGATCAGTGAAGTTCGACGACCAAGGTGTTTAAACGACAAGTGAGCATTACTATATGCGCCGGCGACATCATTCTGACTGCCGGGCGCAGAGCGTCTATCTCCTGAACTTCCAGATTGTTCGGCAAGTAGCCGTGCTCGCTCGTTATCCGCCTCGGCGTATTCTTCGTCGGTGTAGAACTCACGATTTCCTAAGCCGTCTGGCCGTTCCAACGGCGTATCGAATTCTTCCGTCCAAATTCCTTGCAGATCGGGCTCACCCCACGGGGTTCTCAATGATGCGCCCGCTTGCGTCCCTGCGGTCTGACCTATCAGACCAACCTGGGTGCCCCACACCAGTCCGATCGCAACTACCAGTCCAACGCCGACCACCGTTAGTGTTCGCACACGCATTTGTCCCTCCTCCGACATAAATCCGTCCAAATCTCGCCACCTCTGGAAGCGTGTTCCACTGTTTCCCAGACAATTAGGTATTTTGCAGTTCATTTTCGATACCAATCGTAGAGCGCGTCGCCCTCTGGAACCTTTCGTGTGACGTCGACGATCATTGTTTCGCCCTCCCACCGCGTCACCAGCGGCTCCTTTCGAAGCATTCCATACATAAACTCTTCTGCAAATTCGGTACACCGATATTCAAGGAGTTGAATATTCGGCTCCACGCGACGGTACAGTGGCATCGATATTCGCCAAGGTCTCGTGAACACATTCGCATCCTCAATTGTCACATCGTATTGGATACGATCAGGCGTCACTAGAGTAAACCGCTCCTCCAGACGCAAGGCTTCACTATGGAAGTTCCCAGCGCGATCGAACCAGTTCTTTCCGTTGAAGTAGTCCACGGCAACCACCAGCGTGTCACCTTCCCAGCGACCGACCGAGTGTCCCATGTAGGTGTAGTCGGGAGGACGAGCGACATCATCCAGGTGAATAGTGCGAGCAGCGTTCGCAAACGCGTACGACATATGAATCTTATTGGTGCTCTGCGTAATTTTGAATGGATACGGCATGTACATTGCCCGCGGTATTCCGGGGAGGTAACACTTTAGCTCGGGGTCGCGGTCGATCCAGTGTTCCCCATTCTCCTGTTTGATTGCAGCTGCTTCTGTCGTATACGGAATCTCGCCATCACCCTGCACAACACCGAGTGACCCAGGCACACCCGCCGCCGCACCAAGAGCCACCACCGGTGCCGCCGGAACCCGGGCATAGGGATAAGGGTAAATCCCCTCCTGCATAACGGACCCGGCGCGAGCAGCGTGGGCCTCGAGATCCCAGTTGGCCTCGTTATTGGCCTGCCAGATTCCGCTCAAGTTCGGCTGGCCATCAACGGTGGCTGGTCGCGTAACCTGTCCCGTCATGCGAGTCATCGACATCGAAATGACGGCACTGATTGCTGAGGCAGCCAACACCACGCCGAGGGTAGAACCTTTGAATAGACCTCTAATCCGATTGTGCATCGACCATCTCCCCTTCATTCTTCAGTGAGGATATCCAACTTATTCCGTACCACGTTACTCTGACCGATTCTCAGCGTAATTCGTCTGGCAAGGTACGAGTTACATCAATGATTAACCTCTGTCCAAGCAGTCCAAGATCTCCCTCCCACCGCCGGACGAGTTGCTCCTTGCGAAGATGCCCATACACCAGCTCTTCCACAAACTCCACACACTTGAATTCCGTTAGTTGCGCATTGGCTTCTTTGTGACGATACAGTGGCATACTGATCGTCCAAGGACGCGTGAAGACGTTCGGGTCTTCAATAATCGCTTCATATTGAAGATGGTCCGGAGTCATTGGCGTATATCGTTCGGTCACCTTTAACTCGTCACTATGAAAGTTTCCTGCCCGATCGAACCATGTATCTTCGACCTGATCCGTAACATCGACGACCAATGTATCGCCCTCCCACCGGCCAACCGAGTGCCCCATCCATGCGTTCACCGGTGATGGTCCAACAGTATCTAAGTGAATTGTGCGGCTAGCTGAAGCGAACTCATACACAACCAAAATCTTGTTCGTACTCTGCACAATCTGAAATGGATAGGGCATATACGTCGCGCGTGGAACACCCGGCATAAAACATTTAACTTCAGGGTCACGAGTCAGCACATTTGCACGATTCTCCTGCCTTTGCTCGAGCGCCCAAGTCTGGTAGGGAATTGCCCCGCCCTCGACCACGCCGCTTCCCCCTGGAACAGCAGCTATGGCACCCAACGCCAGTACAGCCGCCGCCGGTACTTCTCCGGTCGGACCGTCCACCGTAGCAAGACCGGCCCGCGCGGCATGCGGTTCTATATTCCAATTAGCCGTATTCAGAGCCTGCCAAATCCCATTGAGGTCCGGATTTGCGGTACCTTCCAGTCGTGTTGCTTCAAAAACGGCTGACTGTGCCGGAACCATCTGCGAAGCCGCCCAAAACACCACAACCAATCCAAACAGTGAGACACCCATCGGTATCCATTTAACATAGCCCCGCATGGTCTTCCCTTCCCATAAAAGCGCGTTATAAAATGTAAGGAGACGCTCGCAGCACAGCGTCAATTGAATAAGCGGTATGCTAATATGAATTAATAATTAAATAAATAGCGTTATATTCATATAACTTCGTTTGAAAGTTCTTCATTTCAAGTCTACAGACGGCATCTGCTCTCTCGCTACAATCAACAAAACACTCATACAGGAGTAAAAAGAAACTAAATGAAAGAACGTGTTGAATTCTCATTAGGTGACGTAATCCGGAAGACACGCC
>CAZUZW010000096.1:0-5850 GCA_964624855.1 uncultured Vicinamibacteraceae bacterium | reverse complement strand
CGCCAGAGCCCCACCCGCCTAGTTTCTTTCACTGAATTCATTTTTTCGTAGAACCGCCATGGACGCCCCACTTTGTGGGTGCGCCAAAGCGACTGCGAGTGTTCACACGTTAGTCACAATGAAAGAAACTTATGTTTTCAAATACGCAGATAAAAATTTTTGGGTGTGGGGTCATCACAAGTTGGGTAATTTCGCTGTTCACGGCCTCAGTAGTACTCGCACAGGACGACACGGCTCGCCTCGAAGGCACGGTGACGTTTGCGGAAAGTGGTGAAAATGTTCATGGCGCAACTGTCTTAGTAATCGGCACTGACCGGGTGACGTTAACCGACGAAGAGGGACAATTCCTCATACAAGAAGTCCCGGCTGGAACCTATTCTATCCTCGCCCAACGGGAACACTTAACGGCTCAACGGCAGGTCGTCGTCGTGGAACCAGGGCAAGTGGTAACGCTTACACTGTCGCTAGGTTTATCGGCGGTTCACGAAGACATCACTGTGACGACGACAGCCTCGGGCCGACAGACCACGACATTTGAAGCCTTCAATGCGACAGATACCGTCGACTCCTTCGATATAGCGACAGATCCGGCTGGGACCGTCGCGGAAGTGCTCGATAGTCTTCCGGGGGTCTCAACGCGAGCGTTTGGACCGGGTTCCTCACGCCCGATTATCCGCGGGTTCGATGGCGATCGGGTATTGATGATGGAAGATGGTATCGGAACGGGAGACCTATCGAGTTCGTCAGCCGATCACGGTGTGGGTATTGACCCCAATAGCCTGGACCGTATTGAACTTGTGCGCGGTCCGGCAACATTGCTCTACGGGTCGAACGCAGTGGGTGGGGTGGTCAATGCGATCACACCGGGTGAAGCGTTCAGAAACTTGAACGTCGCCGGCACCAGAGGCCAGTTTAATATTGACGGTGGCACAGCCAATGAACAGGCGGGAACCGGCGCCAACATGGTGCATGGAAACGGCCCACTACATATCTGGGGTGGTGGCAGTTTTCGTCGGACCGGTGATTACAATTCGCCCGAAGGCAGGGTTGAGAATTCCAAGACGCAGTCAACGAATGGACGCGCTGGTATCGGCTACGTTTCCGACCACTTCTTCTTCTCCGGAGGCATCACGTTTGAAGATGGACGTTTCGGCGTACCCGAAGCCGGTGAGTTTCACGGCGCCCTGCATGGTGGCCATGGTGGCCATGGTGGCCATGACGACCATGATGACGACCATGATGACGACCATGATGACGACCATGATGACGACGAACACGCCCTATTCATAGATATCGACAGTCAGCGACGAGTTGGCCGTTTTGATATTGGCTTGCGCAACCTCACCAACGCTGCCATTGAGTCGGTCAAGGTTGTCGGGAACGTCATTGATTACCAACACAACGAAGTTGAAGTCGAAGACGGTGGTGCCGATATTATTGCGACCATGTTTGATAATCGGTCATATATTCTCCGTGCCGACGTAACGCAGCAATCAAATGGGCCTCTGAGTGGACGGTTCGGCCTCTGGACCAAAATCAGACAGTTTAGAAACAGTGGTGAAGAGGCCCTAGCACCTGCCACCGATCAACTGTCTGTCGCAGCGTTCGCGTACGAAGAGCTGGACTTTGGACGGTGGCAATTACAGTTCGGTGGTCGGCTCGAACGCAATGGCTACACGGTCGGCGAACGACCTGAGCATGACGACCATGATGATCATGATGACGACCATGACGACGACCATGACGACGACCATGACGACGACCATGACGACGACCATGACGCCCCACCGGCCGCACGAGATCGTGACTTCCTCGGCGGCTCGGCATCCATTGGTTTTCGAGGCGAACTCACGCCGCAGACAGCCGTCGTCGTCAACCTGACTCAATCCCATCGAGCGCCGGCCCTTGAGGAGCTCTACAACTTTGGCGCACACATCGGGAATCTCACCTATGAAATTGGCAACCCGAACCTCAATTCAGAAACAACCATCGGGCTCGATCTCAGCCTGAGACATCTGTCCAATCGCTTACAAGGCAACCTCAACCTCTACAGCTACGATGTTGATAATTTCGTTTTCTTTGACATTGAAGACGAGCTGATGAGTGGGCTTCCTGTTGCACATTTCATGCAAGGAAACGGACGCTTTGTCGGGTTTGATGGCGAGCTCAGCGTCCAACTCGCGGACCGGGTTTGGGCCAATCTCGGCATCGGCCTGGTTAACGCAGAACTCACCACGACGGGCGAGGCGTTACCACGGATTCCGCCATTCAGAGGACAATTCAGTCTTGATATTCCGATTCAACAGTTTACCTTCACGCCGAAGTGGACCTTTGCAGCTCGGCAGAGTCGTGTGTTTCGTGACGAAACGATGACGGACGGGTATTCGGTGTTTGATCTCAATGCGTCGTACGTGCGGCCAACACCACACATGGCGCATGTTGTGAGTGTGACGGCATACAACCTGACGAATGAGACTTACCGGCACCACACCTCTGTTATCAAGGAGTTTGTGCCCCAAATTGGTCGCGGGGCGAAGGTTAGTTATTCGATCCGGTTCTTCTAAACGGACTGGCTCACTGTCAAGAAGGGGACCAGCAATGGTCCCCTTTTTTTGTTCTTCTCGCCGTCACGGCTAGGTGGTGCTCCCTGCCTGAGTGTTCACCCTCTACTCAACGCCACGTGCGCTAGAATCACACGCATGGACCATCCAACACCGATTGACCCTCGTGACCTTGCTGTCTATTCGCCGGACAAGATGGGAAAGAGCACCATCTTCCGGTCCGACCGTGTGATGGTCGGGTTAAATGCCTTCGAGCCAGGGCAAGAACATGCTTTGCATGCCCATACAGGTATGGACAAGGTTTACCACGTCATCGAAGGCCAAGGCCAATTCTTACTCGACGGAGATAACGTGCCCATGCAGGCAGGAACCTTATTGGTCGCGCCAGAAGGAGCGCCGCACGGCATTCGTAATACCGGAACCGAGCGGTTGCTTGTGCTCGCCATGCTCACTCCAGCGCCGTAGTCGCCGAGACAACTCAGAACTGAATGCGTACGCCGCCGTTGATAACTCGCCCATCAAGCGGCGCCCACGCGTCGACCGTCCATCGGCCGTCGGCCGCGCGGCCTGGGCGCAGTATGGGATCCCAGCGGGTTTGACGCACCCCGGTAAGGTTTTCACCATTGACGAAGAGTCGCAGCGGTCCGACCCGCCGTTCCGCCAACACGCCAAGGACAACATACGGCTCGCTCAACTCTCGATACGGATTGACTTCGAGTCGCTGGCGCCCCGTGTAATACACCTCGACGCCGATCCGCCCGTCCTCGTTTTCGACCATGCCGACGAGACCAAAGCTATGGCGCGGCGTCTGCGCCACATCATCGCGAACACCATTCACCCATTCCCGGGCCTGCACATAGGTATAACTCGCGGTCATAGCGAACGGCGGCTGCCGAAAGGTCCCGAGGAACTCCATACCCAAATTCGTCGTCGGCGCCAGAAGGTTACGGAGGGTGTAGGTCAAACGGTCAACGTGTACCGGATTGGAGATACGCGATTGAAAAATCGTCGTCGTCAGAGCGACCGAACCAAGAGTGCGCGTCACATCGACCGATGTACTGCGACCGCGTTCTTCACGCAACGGACCATCTAGCGTGAGACGTGCGAGTCCAGCGGCTTCGGTTTCTTCGGTAAGCGGTGTCGCCCCAAAGAACCCCGAACCGGCAGACAGCCGGGTCGACCAATCACCCGATCGGAACAATGCTGACACCCGCGGGCTCAAAAACCAGCCGTATGCACTGTGATGATCCAGTCGTCCACTGAGCGAGAGTGCCAGCCACGGACGCACGTCGATGTCATCTTGGACAAACACGCCTGGGGTCGTGAACGTATAGGCAAACTGCGGTAGGTCTGTCGGAATGTAGGCGTCTTGCTCGACTGCCACACCACCGACCCAGGTGTGTCGGCCATTTGATCTGCGCAGCGTGACCTCAGCGAAACCGGTGTCATGGCGGTCGCGCTCGACCACCGCCCCAAAGAGATGATCGTGCCACTGCCGCGCCATGGTTGCCCGCGCCGTCACGACGGCACGTCCGCGGACCGTCTGCCATAGGGCGCCGAGATCGAACCGCCGCGTGTCGAGCGATTCTTGGTACGGCATGAGGGTGTCAGGTCGGGTCGCGTCCGGCTGCGTACCGCCGGCGCGATTTTCCACCGTCGTGCCGACAGTCACAAACAAGGACTGGCCCGCACCGTCGTCCCAGAAAAATCGCGGTCTCGCAACCGCCCGTTCATAGTGCGCCAGATCAGCCCACCCATCGCCGTCGACGTCAGTCTGGTGTTGCCAATGTCCACCACCCAGGAAGGTCACCCCCCATGACTCAGACACCGGTGAAGACAACCACAAGACGCCGTCTGTCGCACCCAGCGTCGACTGGTTAATGAGAACCTCGCGTTCAGGTTCCTCGCCAGGTCGTCTAGAAAGGAGATTCACGACACCGCCCATGGCACCAGCACCATACAACGCTGAGGCCACACCTTTGATGACCTCCACTTGACCGAGGTCCATCGGTGGAATCTGGAGTAACCCAAGACCGCCCGGCTGACTGCCATAGAGCGGGAGTCCGTCAGAAAGAAAGCGTGTATAACGGCCGCGCATGCCTTGAATCCGCACACTCGCTGCACCGAGGGACGGCGACGTCGTCTGGACCCGCATCCCGCCCATTTCGTTCAGCATCATGACAATGTCGCCCGGCGTCATGAGGATCTTCTCCTCGATCTCCTCTCGATTGAGCACCTCCACTCGTAGGGGCTGGTCTTCGATCCGCCGGTCGGTACGAGTGGTGGCCACAACGGTCACCTCTTCTTCGAGCGCTGGTTGTTCGACCAGGTCGATGCGGACCACGCGTTCCTGTCCCGCGAACACCTCGACGGAGACGGTGACTGGAAGAAATCCCTCGACGATAACCGTCACGTCCGTGTCTCCTGGCAGTACGCGAATCGCGACAACACCGGCGGCGTCCGTTAGCGCGGTGGTTCCGCTCACCACGACTTCCGCGTCCGCGATCGCCTCATTGGCCGTAAACACCTCAACACGAACCTGCCCCGCCTCCTGGGCCTGGAGTGGGCCCGCAGTACTGGCCGTCAGCACGAGGATCGCGACAATTCTGGTCAATACGACTTGGTTGTATTCTCGATCACCCCAAGGACACAATCTCACTGTCACTCGTGGCATTTTTAAAGAGATCCACCATCCAGTCATGGCAGGTCAACACCAGCACCTGATTGGTTTTGGACAGTTCGACAAAACCGTCAACCGCTGCAGCAGCGCGAGTCTTATCGGAATTGACCAGCACTTCATCAACGATAACCGGAAGCTTTTCGTTTTGCTGTCCAAGGGTCTGGATCAATCCGAATCGAAGCGACAGATACAACTGCTCTCGCGTGCCTCGACTCAGTTCCACGTCTGTCTTCTTGCTTCCAGTATTGTCTTTCACGACCACCGTTCGATCCCCACCGATTTCCACATACAGGTTCGGATAGCGCTGCCCCGTCATTTGTGCAAACCACTTCTTTGCATACTTCACAACATCGGGCTGGCGTTCCGCCACATGCATACTGCGGGCCCGATCCAGCCACGCCTTCGCCATCGTAACGACTGCCCACTCTTGTGCACAATCCTGTAACTCTTCTCGAAGCACCTCACGCTTTAGTCGGAGTTCAGATGCACGTTCATCGCCCTCTAATTGGCCAATCCCATTCAGGACACGACCTCGCTCCTCTTTTTTCTGATCCAATGAGCTCTTAATGTCCCCGAGTTGACCGGTAACGTTCTCCACTTCCCGGTCGA
>CAZUZW010000095.1:0-6277 GCA_964624855.1 uncultured Vicinamibacteraceae bacterium | reverse complement strand
AATCAAGAAGGTCGGCTCGTTGATTACCATGCCGACCGAGGTGATTCCAAATCTATTGTTGTGTTCTACCGTTCCGCGGTCTGGTGACCGTACTGCCGCACGCAGTTGGTCGAACTGCAAAATAATCTGACGTTGTTTGAAGCGGAGAATATTCGGGTCTATGGTGTGAGTTACGATAGCGAAGAACAACTGCGGACGTTCGCTGATGGACACGACGTGACGTACGACTTGCTTTCTGATCCCGATTCAGCAGTTATTCGGAAGTTTGGCATTCTGAATACGTTGATCACGCCTGACGATCCAGAGCAAGGCGGTGGGCGTAGCTACTATGGTCTTCCCTTTCCTGGTGTGTACGTAACCGATGAGAATGGGATTGTCACCGAGAAATTTTTTCATCGGTATTATGGGACTCGCGATTCTGCGGGTGCAATACGTGACTCAGCGCTCGGCGAGATTTTGGCTCGTCACGAAGCCCCGACGGCGGAACTTAGCGCTGATCAGATCAAATTGTCGGCGTTCCTGTCTGATGGCTCTCTGAAGTTCGAGACCCAGTCGACCATCTATGTTCGTTTTGAGCTTGACGATGGGCTGCACGTATATGGTCGACCGCTGCCGGATGGGTACATCGCGTCTGAAGTGACGATCGACGATCGGCCCGGTCTTCGGATCGGGGACCCACAGTACCCCGCGACCCATCCGAGAGCATTTCCAGAACTCGGCGTGACACTCAACGTCTACGAAGGCATTGTCGATGTAGCCATTCCTGTGACGCCTAACGCGGAAGTTTTTCACCGGACGAATGAGGATCGGCCAGAAGTGGTCAATCTCCCGGTCTCGGTGTTGTATCAGGTCTGTAGTGAAACGGTCTGCTACGTGCCGAGGACGGAGGTTCTGTCACTTGAGGTGCCATTCGAACCGCTGCTGGCCAGAGACAGTCAGTAACCACCGCGACCGTGGTTGCCGGTGGTCCAAGATGTGCCAGTCGTTTGGGCGCTTCAGCGAGGAATGTACGGCTGGCCAACCAGCAGGTTCGGGTCGGCGTCTGCTTTCGGAATGAGTTTTTGGATCCGTCCATTCTGATTATCTGCTGCGTACAGATTCCCGTCTGAGTCCACACCGATGGAGTGCATTTCTCGGATCCAATGCGGAGAATCTTCTCCCGGCGCCGACCAGGTGTACACCGGGTTGCCGTCCAGATCGAACTGCCTGAGCCTTGGGGGGCCGACATCAGACACGAAGACACGGTTCCCGCTCACGAGGATATCGAGGGCGAGTGCGCCAACATAAATCTCGCCCATATAAGAATAATCAGAATCGCTGAAGATCTGGACACGGTCATTGTCGCGGTCAGCGACGAGAATTCTTCCGCCAGGAGCCATCGCGATACTGTGAACGACCTGGAACTGGCCGGGCCCTTCTCCTGCACTTCCAAATTCCGTGAGGTAGTTCCACTCGGCATCAAGAACCATGACACGGGAATTTTCGTAGCCGTCGGCGATGAGGACACGTCCGTCCGGAAGAAATCCAACGTCTTGTGGTAGCCCGAAATGCGCTTCGTCGGTTCCACTCACATTTCGTTCGCCAAACGTTTTTAGTAGTTCCTGGCCATCATTCGAGAGTACGAAGATCTGATGTGCGGTTTCATGCACGATCCAGATACGTCGTTCTGGGTCGTAGGGGCTGACTCGGATGCGGTGTGGGCCAGGGCCGTCGGAACCCTCAAAGAGGTAATCCCATTGGTCCCAAACCTCGACGACATTGCCGCTGCCATCGAGGACGTAGATGCAGTTCTGCCACGTACGTCCCCGTCCGCTGAGAACGTTCCATAACGGACCCGCCCAGCCATTGAACTCTGGCGGTACTGGGTCCGGAAGACGGGTCTCACCACGTTGTAAGACGATAATTCGATCCGGAGATTCGGCGTAAACGCCAGAGTTCCCGCCGAAGGCAAAGCCCTCGGCCGCAAACGGTTTCGCCCAGTTGTCAACGATGTCGTAAGGAATTGGCCCGGTCGGCCCAATGTCCTGAGATGACAGTGGAACGGCGAGATAGCCGATCAATGCGACGAGTGGGAGGTAACGGACGAGTACGCGCATCGGATGTGCTCCGTAAATTAAAGAGTGTGTGATTAAACCACGGTATTACTTTCCGGAGGGTACACCAAATGGAGAAGTCGTGGCCGATGGAAAGGAGGGGGGTACGGTGGGGTATATATTTCAGGGAGGCGGTAGAGAAGTTAATAGTCTTGTCGATTACCTGGTGCCTGCCGCCACTTGTTTTTCAGGGCCTTCCGTTGTTCCATATGGCTTCAACGTCATGAAGGAATGCACAACATGCGGTAATCAGATCGAATCGTCTGCCCGACGATGTCCCTACTGCGAACAACCGCAATCGGTCGTCTCCCGCCCGTCGCAGGAAACCGCGAGGCGGAGAACCGTGACAATCAATCTCAAAGAAGGTCGTCCGTATGTTGAAGAAGCCCTTCGACATATGAATCGTCGCCTGTATGAGGCACGGAAAGACGGGATTTCAGTCGTGAGATTGATTCATGGCTATGGGTCTTCAGGTACTGGTGGCGCCATCAAGCAAGGAGTACGCACGGAACTTGCCGTTGCGCTACGGTTGGGCTCGATCAAGGAGTACGTCGGCGGCGAAGATTACCAGCATTCCAAAGTCGGTCGACGGCTGCGATCTCGGTTTCCTGAGCTGAAAGAGTGCCTAAAAACAGACCAGGGAAATCCTGGGATTACGTTGGTCGAGGTCTAGGCATTGAACCGCCCGCCTCTCCGGGATAGGCTAAGGCGGTCATCCCCGTACTGCTTTTGAGGTATTCGATGAAACAAATTCGTTTGGCTTTGCTGTCGATGTGTTTTGTGATTGTGCCGTGGGTGGTCTCGGCCGAACAACCCGAGTCCACTCTGCCGATGCTGGCAGACGCGCCGATTATTGTGAACACCATGACGGGGCCCGTTCGGGTTGTTCCGATCAAAGGATTGGTCTATCCGTGGGCACTCGCCTTTCTGCCGAATGGTGACATGCTGGTGACCGAACAGAACCGTACGACGTTGCGTGTCATCAAAGACGGGGCACTGGATCCGACACCAATCACGGGCCTGCCGCCCGTCAGTACGAGCCAGCGACGAGATACCGCGGGTGTGGATGTGACTGTGCATCCGAACTTTTCCGAGAATGGCCTGGTGTATGTGGCCTATTGGAAACCGCAACCGGGGGACGCGGATCTCCGGACCGCGACAATCGTTCGCGGGCGTTTGGACGGGTATGCATTGGTGGAGGTCGAGGAGATTTTTGAGTCCGTGTCCTGGACGGATGGTCCGTCGTCGATACGCATCATCTTCGGGCCTGACGGAATGCTGTATTTCACGATTGGTGCGCCGATCAGTTCTGAGAAAGCAAGCGAAGGCGAAGCCATGTGGTCACAGGCACCTGACCAGCACGCTGGAAAAATTCTCCGGATTCATGACGATGGCACGGTGCCTCGTGATAACCCGTTTGTGAATCGGTCTGAGTACCTCCCGGAAATCTATGCGCTTGGGATCCGGAATTCGATTGGGATGGCGTTTCATCCTGAGACGGGTGCGTTGTGGGAGACGGAGAATGGCCCGCAGGGAGGCGATGAACTCAATATCATCGAGCCAGGGTTGAACTATGGCTGGCCGGTTATTAGCTATGGTCGGGCGTACCCCAGCGATCTCGATGGCTCACGGTCAGACTTGCCACCACCAAGTATCCAACCTCCGACGGCCGCCCCGAATATGGAAGAACCGTTCACGTTCTATAAACCCTCAATTGCCATCTCCGGGATGACGTTCTACACCGGCAACCAATTTCCGCAGTGGAGAGGGAACCTGCTGGCTGGCGGACTCATGGGCCAACAGGTATCGCGGGTAGTCTTCAATGAACACGGCATCGAGAGGCGGCGTGAAACGATGTTGGCCGAACTCGGTCAGCGTATTCGGGATGTCAAGCAAGGTCCTGACGGATTCCTGTACGTGACAACGGACATGCGTGATGGGGCGGTGTTGAGAATCGAACCCGCAAAGTAAGTTCGGGAAGCGGTGGTCTATCGTTCCAGGTGGCGGGCAGTACTGAGGATATTGGTCACGGCTCGGTTTCCTTCGTGGCATGCGTATTCATAGACCGTGTAATTCATGTCATGCCGGAGTGGGATCTCAAGGGTCCAGGGTGCCGTATAGGTGTTCGGGTCTTCGATGCGCACTTGCCAGTCGAGGATATCGTCAGACAGGCGGGTGAAACGTTCGGTGAGTGTGAGTTCCTGGCTGACCGGTACGCCGTGCATGCGTCCTGCGTTTTGGTTTGGCGTGATCCAGCCTTTCTCGGTGAAGTTTGTCGTTTCAACCACGAGGGTTTCGCCTTCCCAGCGCCCTCTGGTGTCTCCCATCCATTGACGGATTTTCGAGTCGATTGATGGTCGACCGTCTAGCGGAATGATTCGAGGTTCGCGGACCATTTCATACAGGATAATGACGTAGCCAGGAATCTGGAAAATATGATTGCCGGTGTTGTACGCATTGGGAATCATGGATCCCGGCATCCCTCGTGTGATGCATCGCGTGTAGGGACTCATCGTTTCATGAGAGTTACTTCGGTTGGTCACGAGCCACTCGGCTCGTTCCTCTGCTGCGGTTCGAGTCGGGACCCGACCTGATGGCGGTTCGGCAATCATGGATGTGCGCCGGGTGTGGACGACGGTTTCGCGAGGGTCATACCAAAAATCATTGACGCGCTCAGAAGGACGTCCCCCCGTGCTTCGCTGCATGCCCGGCGCGTTGTCGCGGGTGCGTGCTTGTTCCGCACGGGTTTGAATGGCGGCGGCTTCTTCGTCACTTAAATAGATTTGGTCACCGAGTCCGGTTGGCCGTTCCAGTGGTGTCAGAGTGTCATTTCGCCAGAGCCCAGAGATGTCTGGCGTCTGATCGGCCGTTCGCGGAGCACGGTAATTTGGGTCGGGTGCGAAGACGGGCGAATTTTGTGCGTGAGGAGAGGTCGAGAAGACCACGATGATCGAGAGGCACAAGAAAGAGAATGACCTGCGCATAGTGTTTACTGATCGGTGCCGATTGTCTGATGCCTAGTGTAAAAGTTCTAGGCTCGCGCCACAACCAGCACAATAATGTCGGAAGGCTAGTGATGCACGATCGGCAAAAACATTGGGAGGGGATCTATCAGCGAACAACGCCCGAAAATCTTAGTTGGTACCAGAATGAGCCGGTGCTTTCGTTGGAATTGATTGCTGCTGTCTGTCTGTCACGGGATGATGCTGTGATTGATGTCGGTGGTGGTGCGTCCGTCCTTGTCGATAGGTTGATACGGGACGGGTACCGTGACATCACGGTATTGGACATTTCGGCCACCGCACTTACGGCCTCCCGGACGAGACTGGGTGACTTCGGCGGGGATGTCACTTGGAGGGAGGCTGACGTCACGTTGTACGAATCGGAACAGCAGTACGCGTTATGGCACGATCGGGCAGTGTTTCATTTTTTGACGGAAACAATTGACCGCGAGAAATATCTGGCGGTGTTGGAGCGGTCATTGCTACCGGGTGGAGATGTAGTGCTTTCGACGTTTGGAGTGAATGGCCCCAAGCGGTGTAGTGGCCTTGACGTCGTGCGGTATGACGCAGCATCACTTGCCGGGGAATTAGGGCCAACGTTTCGATTGCTGCATGTCCGACACGAAGTGCACCTGACTCCCGGAAAAGCCCCTCAGCAGTTTATGTATTGTCATTTCAGGCGAACTAGTACGTCGTGACCAGGCGAAGGCACGGGGAATAGTGGGAATCGAAGTGGTGAGTTACCCTTCGGTTGTTCGATTACGGGTTTATCGTAGGAAGATAAACTTATGTAGGCTTAGTAAAACAGAGGTTCCGGTCAGGTCGGATGGAACGGGCCTGTCGAATGAATACAGGAGAGAGCTATGGCGCAATACTATTTTTTGGCGCGTGTACGCGTCGATGTGAATCAGTACAAATCTGCAGACGAACTTATGGATCGTTGGTTGGCAGAGGCGGAGGCTGCAGAGGGCGCGGAACAAGCAGGACTGATAGTGACGTTGTGGAAGGATGTGAGTGCGCCGCTTGTATACGGGGTCTTGTGCGTAGAAGGTGAGACCGCGATCAAAGCGAATGCGACGCTACTCGAAACGGTGATGGGCCTACCGATGGGACAGGACGGCGCGTTAGTATTTGAGGACGTTACCGAGGTCCGTCCCTACAGTGAGTGGCGAACGTTGTTAC
>CAZUZW010000094.1:0-6448 GCA_964624855.1 uncultured Vicinamibacteraceae bacterium | reverse complement strand
CACGGCCTCTCACCCGATACGCTGGCGCTGCTCGAATCGAAAGGGCATCGGCTCGTGGCAGTCGACCGTCAGGGCGCGGCGCAGGCTATTCGATACGACGCCAGCGCCGACGTACTTGAAGGCGCTCCAGACCGGCGTAGAGCCGGCAGTACTGCACTAGGTTATTAACGACCTACGCTTTACCGCTTAATGGGCCAGAGGGTCCGGCCGAACCTGGAACTTGAAGACAGGGGCCACTTGATCCGTGCCGCCTTCTGCGTGGAACGGTGTTCGACTTCCCGACGTTGTCCAGATTCCTCGTCCTTTCCAACCAGTATTGGGATCGTCGATTCGCCCATCCAGACCCTTCCCAAAGAAACTTCCCAACGGATAGGGCACGCGAAAGTTGTAGAACTCGCCATCGACGAGCGCGAGCACTCCCTCGGAAAGGTTTCCGGTCGCCAGCGGGATGTTCTCACCGACGCCCAGCAGATTAAACCGGTCGGTGAAGTTGTAGTAGGCCGATTCGGCACTGGCCGAGTCTGTCGCTCCTTTAAAGTTTGGCCCAGGAAACGGATAGAGTGTCCAGCCTTCGCGGCAGTGTCTTCCCGTCGCCGTCGGCCCGTTAAGCGGCCCTTCGCAGTGGCTCCGGTCAAAGCTTGCAAAGTGACCGCTTGACAATACCGTCCACACGACACCGTTGCTATCGACGTCCATGCCGCGAGGTGAGAATCCCTGTACTGATGCCTCCGGATCATCCCATGGGACCTCGAAAAACTCGACCAGGGCGGTATTCACCGGATCATCACCCGGAACGAATCTCACGAGACCCCCAGGCATCCCCAGTGTCGATCCCCAGATGGAACCATCAAGTGGACTTGGGGCGACGCCGTAGTAGCCGCGCTCGATCCGGGTGTCTTTGGTGGGATCAAGCGGTTCCCCTGGTTCGACATAGGCGTCCCGTTGGCCGTTCCCGTTCGTATCGAGCACCTGCACCGTCCAGCCCTGGGCCAACTCCTCGTCACCCGTTTCGTCAAGCACTTTCGTGTCGAACCAGGCAACCACCGGGCCGCTTCCGGTGAACCATAATGTGTCATCGTCGTCGAAATTCAAATGGTGCGTTCCGAAGCAGGTGTCAACGGTCGTCATTTGCATCGTCTCGGGGTCCCACAGTTGCATTTGGCGGTTGCTGCGTTCGATCGGAAACGCCTGAGCTGACGGATGGCTCGAGCCTTGCCGGCAGAAGTCCGGAGTCTCCGCCGGACGCACTCGTGCCGCAATCCAGACTCGCTCCTGCGTATCCATCGCGAAGCTGTGTGCGAGAGTTCGGCTTTCCCAAATAACTTCATCGTCCCAATAGGGTGACGGCATCTTGGGAGGGGTTGAGGCCGAGCTTGGCGTGCGTGGGTCACGAACCTGCAAAGACACCGTGCTCGCTACATGCGTGGTCGGATTCACGACTGGCATGGCATCCGTGCTGTTTTCCGGTGCGCCGTAGACTGGACCGTTGGCGTTAATCCGTGGGTTTCGCTTGTCTGCGGAAATCAGGTCGTGCATGTACGCTTCGGGGGCGGACCAGTCCCACAGGCTGACGACGACGTTCCGCTCGACACCTTGCGGCCGTGGTGGTGGTGTCATCGGGTACTCGCCCGCCTGAATACGGTCGGTCCAGTCAGCGTACATCTCCAGCGCGGACTCGCGCCCAACTCGGGCCAGGCGAGCGTCCATGGTGCCACCCGCCTGTCCGGACTGCACGCGCCGGTCCCAGGCGGCGAGATGCGAATCGAAGTCACCGAGGGCATCCGGGATCTCTCGAGTTGCCCTGTTCCCCAGCGCGTGGCATCCGGTGCAGCCGTCCGTGTTGACCACTGAACGGATCCATTCACCCTGGCTTTTGATGTCGGGTGAGATGCCGTTTCCGGCTGGTCCCGTACCCGGGAATTCACTTGGTTGAGGGAGTTCGAGCAAGGCGAACCAGTGCAGGGCCGGATAGTACTCAGCGGCAGCTCTGGCATTGGGCGCGACCACGGCCGTTAGGTCGAGCGCATCGCCTGGCTCAGCCCGGACCTTGTCGGAATCTATCAACCCGTAGCCACGAACCCACAGGTCGTAGGTCGCCTGCGGCAGGTCGGGGATGAGGTATCGACCTCTATCATCTGTCACGACGATTTTGATATGACGGGTGGGCAAATCTCGCGTTTCAGCGATGACCCACACACCTGCTTCTGGTCCTCCAGGACCGGTGACGACACCTGCGATGTCGTCACTATCCATCGGGACCGTCCCGCGAGTGGCCTGGCCGGAGGCCACTGTGACGACCGAAACCGTGAGGACTGCGATGGCCGTCCCAATGAAACTCAACGAGAGCACGTTCCGTGGCATTGTCGATCTCCTTCTGCACTGTGGTAACGAGTGCTTGTTGTAAAACTACTCCGGCCGCGCGGGCAACATCTCCCAGTAAAGGTGTCCGCCGGTGTTTGCACCATCGGACATTCGAGGACGCCCGCCCAGCCTTAGGACCGCACCGTCGAGCTGGTAGAGCCGTTCGGCATCGGTCGGCACGCTGGGTCGTGGACGTCCTTCCTGGTGGTGCACGACGTAGGGCGGGACAGCACCTTCATGGACTGTGAATCGCCCGAAATATCCGGCGAAGCTCCGATATGCGGCGAGGGCTTCCTCCGGTGTGGGTGTCGCGCCAGCGTAGGGGGTTCGTCCCTCTCGGGCCATGAGGTGCACCATCATGTGCCCGGTCGGTGTGTAGATGATGTACGAGCCGGCGCGACCCTCGTTCCGTTGGTCGTGCGTGACCTGCCGGCCGTCTTTCTCGGTGTAGCGGTCCGTATATAGGAGTTGGCGGAAGCCGACGAACTGTTTAGCTTCGTTCGACAGTGGGACCTCTGGCAGTCGCTCCCACAGGACGCGTCTTGCCGCCTGTTCCTTGCTGCCATCGGCTGCCGCCGGCGTGAGGATGAGCCGATCGCTCTCAAAGTCGTAAAAGCGTTTCGCGTCGACCTCGCCTCCAGGGTTAATCTGCCCGACTCTGTGGTGAACGACGAACTTCCCGCCCTCGTCCTCATCAGTACTAAATGGACCGTAGTAGGCCGTGTAGCCCTGCAGCGCGGCCTTCGCCTCTTGTGCGGTTGGCTGGGTCTTGGCGAACGGTGTCCGGTCGTTCGGCATGACGTGTACACCCATATAACCGGTGTCGCTGTATGTGATGTATCCGATTGAGTTGAAGTTCGGTGTCGGTTGCCACGTTCCGTTCGCGTCTTTGGTCTCGCGGCCGATGAGTTGGTAGGTCCCAACGAGCTTTGCTCGCTCACTTTCCGTCTGAGCCGATGCTTCGTGAGGGGAAGATGCCTGACCAGGAACGACGCCGGCCGACGGTAAATCAGCTATGGGCGGCAGGGATATAGCCAGTACGACGAATAGGGCAGTCTTCACATGCCGCATATCGCTTCTCCTTCGATTACAGAGCGAGAAATTACTCGTTCGCCACTCTATACTGTGTGGAGGACCACAGCATACCACTCTCTCCTTAGAATCGTGTCTGCCGAAGTTCGGCACTCTCTGACCGACAAGCGTTCCCGCTTGCACCCCCTGCCAGCCAGCAGTAGGATTGGCGTTCCAACACAGTGCACTGTAATCAGTTGGGATTAACCATGAACAAGACACACCTGTACTTCACATGCGTTTGGCTTTTTTTTCCAATGGGTCTCCTCACGGCGACCAGCGCTTCGGCAAAACAGGAAGCCGTTGCCTACTCGGGTGTGACGGCATCGCGATTGATGTTTCAGGAGAACTGCGCGGTGTGTCATGGTGAAGACCTGGAAGGCGCAGCGCAAGGGACGCCACTTCGGGGTGAGCTCGGTCGTGGCGAATCCATGGCCGACGTCGTGGCCAGTATAGCCAATGGCTATGTCGACTCCGGCATGCCCAGCTGGGACGATATCTTCAGTCCGGTGCAAATCCAGGGCCTTGCGATGTACGTATTGGAGACGCGCGCCAACGTTGGGTATGTGACGTCGAACTATGATGCGCCACTTTCGATTCCAGAAGGTGAGTTTGAGACTGAACGCCATCGTTTCCGGCTGGAAACGCTGGTCGACGATCTGGACCCCCTTCCCTTTTCCATGGCACCGCTGCCGGATGGTAGCCTGCTGGTTACCGAAAAAACCAAAGGAGTGCGTGTCATCAGTCCGGATGGCGACAAATCGGAATTGGTGCGGGGAACGCCGCAGGCATTTGACGATATCTACCAGATGGAATCTCGCATCGATATCGAACGCGGCATGGGTTGGTTGTTCGACATTCTGTTGCATCCAAACTACCAAGAGAACGGTTGGATTTACCTGTACCACGGCCACCGTTGTGAGGGTTGCACCGAGCTCAGCCGAGAGCAGCAACGGCCGGTGTCCATGAACAGGCTTGTGCGTGGAAGAGTCGACAATGGCGAATGGATCGACGAGGAAGTCATCTGGCAGGCGGACCTGGAGCACTACAGCTTCGCGGGAGACGTTGGCGCCGGTGGCCGGGCCGTGTTCGATGGCCGAGGCCATGTATATTTTTCTGTAGGTGCAAAAGGTGGCATGCAGGGCGTTCAAGACCTCTCAACACCGTGGGGCAAGATTCATCGCATCAATGACGATGGCACCATTCCGCACGACAATCCCTTTGTTGGTCGTGACGATGTCTATCAGAGCCTCTATACCTATGGTCATCGCAGCCCACAGGGGTTGGAGTTCGATAGGATCGGGGGCGGGCTATGGGGCAGCGAACATGGTCCTCGGGGAGGCGACGAAATTAACCTGTTGTTGCCAGGACGCAACTACGGCTGGCCCTTGTACTCGCTCGGGCTGGATTACGATGGCACACCGGTAGAGTATGGCGAGGAATTGGGTGTTGAATTTGACCTGTCCGATATCGAACAGCCAGTGGTCGACCTGACGCCGTCGCCAGCCGTGTCAAGTTTCATCATCAGTGACAGTGATCAGTTCCCAGCGTGGAGGGGAGATTACCTGGTTGGATCATTGAAGGCGCGCAGCCTGTTTCGAGTCGAGATCGAAGACAATCAATTTGTGGCGCAGGAAACGCTGTTTGAAGGCATCGGTCGACTACGCGACATCGAACAGGCATTCAATGGTGACATCTATCTTCTGTTTGAACACAATGCAGGTGGCCAGGTCGTAAGACTCGTACCTGTAGAGTAAATCCGGTCCCGTGATACCGCGCCGTCCCGCAGGACGCTGCCGAAGCGACGTGTCTGGCGAAGTTCGGATCTCTCTGACCGGCAGCGTAGCTGGTAGGAAGGCGACACGCTCGCATTGTCCTCTCCGTCTGCTTGCGGTAGGGATTGGCCTCCACGCGATAGACTTACGTCGTTTGCATGACGAGAAGGACGATCCATGCATGATGTCATTGAACCCATTAGGCAGTGTTTTCCCAAGGCCTCCGGGGCGTCGGCATTCTTCGACCAGCTCAACCAGGTGTTGGAGGAACATCATGCATTTACGCCGGCAAACACCCGCTTCGCCGAGGGAGCCTGTTGCGACGAGATCAACGAGCCGGAACTCCAGCGTCTGGAACAGTACTGGGGGGAGCGGTTCAAGTTCGGTGGACTCGCCGGCTATTGCCACGGCGGGAGGACAGGCCTGGGTGCGGTCACCCATCACGTTCCCGAGGAACACGGGCAACGGAACCTACTGTTGGTTGGAGGGCCGCATATCGGCTGGCACGATGGGACGTGGGGAGCAGTGCCTCGTGTGGGGCAGGTAGAAATTACGACGTCCTGTGGCGCATTGACGGCCATTGTGGAGGCGGGCTATGCCGAGTTGCAATCCAAGACGATGGACCCATTGGATACGCAACAATTCGTCGTGGAGCGGATCATGCTGCCTTTTCTCAAGGGAGCGGCTGGTGGAGGAGACGTCCCGTTCATCGTCCAGGCAACGCAGTTTCTGATGCAACGAATCGACGCTGATCTCCGGACCATTGTGAACGATATGTTGTCGCAGTTCGACGGGCAGGTTGCAGTCGTTACGGGAGTGACCATCAATACCGCCGACGGTAATTTTTTCTGCCCGTCGGTGCAGGTCGTCTGCAATCAGCGGGCGACCGGCGACACTGTCACGTTGGCCTGAGAGCGAGTGAGGACATCTACTTGGTGTGCTCCTGCACGTGGGGATGTACCCGGCAGGTGTTAGTCGAGGCCGTCGAGAAACTCTAGAAGCGCTCCGGTTACCTCATCCGGTGCCTCTTGCTGAATCCAATGGCCCTTGTCGTCAATAATGGTGGCCCCTCGAAAGTCCGTACAGTTTGTTCCTGCCGCGGCGTAGAGGTCAACGCCCGGTACAAACCTCCTCACCGGGTCGAGCGCTCCCGCAATGAAGGTGCTGGGCTGATGGACTTGCAGCTGGGACAGTTGAGGAAGGAGCTCCCAGTCTCGTCCCTGAGCACGGTATCGGTTGAG
>CAZUZW010000093.1:5813-6555 GCA_964624855.1 uncultured Vicinamibacteraceae bacterium | reverse complement strand
AGGGCATCGTGATACTGACCACAACACCCAGTATCGAGGGGAAGACCATCACTGAATACCACGGGCTGGCGACGGGTGAGGCCATAGTCGGTGCGAATATCCTGAAAGACCTATTTGCCGGGATTCGGGATATTGTCGGAGGTCGAGCGGCGGCTTATGAGCAAGAACTGGCGAAAGCTCGTCTTATCGCCACGGACGAACTTTCGGAGTCGGCTCGGCAGATGGGTGGCAACGCTGTTGTCGGGATTGATATCGACTACGAAGTGATCGGAAAGTCTGGGTCGATGTTGATGGTGTCAATCTCTGGCACTGCTGTGACGATTGCGTAACTTCTCGGTTACTGCGACATTCCAAGACTAGCGGGCTGCTCGGACGGGGTGGGTGTCACCCACGGGTTTTCTCACGGTGTTTTTCCGAGAGTGAACACAACTACCGATTTTGAATTTTCGATATATCGCAGAGATCGCGACCGCTTCGGCGCAAGCCTCGTTTTGTAGTATTGTGAGTGTTCACTAACTTTTTCAGGGATGGCTTGAAACAAAAGAGAACAAGGCTGGGTTTGAAGAGTTTGTTGGTGTTGACGGCGCTTGTGGTAGGGGTGACGAGTAGTTTAGCGTGGGCAATCCAGAGTCCGTCGCTTGAGGTTACCGTGACCTATGCTGGGTCGGACGGTGAGGTCAGTTCTGAGAATTCACTCTACGTTGTGATTTTTGAGACCGCTAGCATGATGCAGGGGTCTCCG
>CAZUZW010000093.1:0-5803 GCA_964624855.1 uncultured Vicinamibacteraceae bacterium | reverse complement strand
GACGGCTCTTTTGGTGGGGTTGACGAGTAGTTTGGCGTGGGCAATCCAGAGCCCGTCACTTTAAGGTCGCTGTGACCTATACAGGCCAGAATGGAGAGGTCAGTTCTGAGAACCCACTCTACGTTGCGATTTTTGACACCGCTAGCATGATGCAGGCGTCTCCGGTCGCTCAGGCAATAATTACCGAGAACGGTGGAACCGCATCGTTCTCGAATCTTACGGCGTCTCCGGTGTATGTCGCCGCGTTTTATGACACGCATGGTACTGCTACTGTCGGAGGCGCAGCGCCTCCGACAGGTTCGCCGGCTAACCAATACGCTCAGGCCGGTAGTTATGTTGCGGCGCCGATTGCGTTGGTCGCAGGCGAGACGGTTGCCGTCTCAGTACAGATCACCGACTTTTTTCGAATGCCGTAAGGTGCGTGACAAGTGAGTTCTTTTGCTCAAACGATAATGACGTACGTGGTCGCGATGTGATGTTCCCTTCATGCAAGAAACCGTCATGTCTCGTGGTGGCTGTAGCTCACTGCAATTAGTCTTTGGTAAAGTACGCACGCATTCACTTCCTGCTGCGGGAAGAAAACGAGGATTGATGACGTTGAGACGAAGTCGTGTAGGGTGCCTGCTGCTGGCCGCGAGCGTGTGGGGCGGTGGGATGGCGTCGGCCCAGTCGTTCGAGTCGGATGTGGCGCCACTTGTCGAGACCTCATGTCTGCAGTGCCACGGTGCGCGCACGGTCACGCCGTTGAATCTTGAGCGTGTGGGGTACGACCTCACTGATCCTGAAACCTTCAAGGCGTGGGAGAAGGTCTACGAGCGTCTCGAGCGTGGTGAAATGCCGCCGGCCAGTGCGAGGCAGCCTGACCGTTCGGCCGTGGAGACGGCCCTGGGGTCGTTACAGCAGTCGTTAGTCGAGGCCAACGTGGCGGCCCGTGGTGAACAACGGACGCCGCTCCGGCGCCTGACGCGCCTGGAATACGGGTACACCTTGGCAGATTTACTGTTCATTGACGAGGCCGTTGCCTCAGAGGTGGCGCAGGTTCTGCCGGCAGAGGCCGATTCTGGCGGGTTCGATACGACCGCGGTGACGCAGAGTATGTCGCCGTTACATGTGCAAAGTTATCTCACAGCGGCTGACCGGGCGTTGGATGCGGCGTTGGTCATTGGAGCAAAACCCGAACTGCAGCAGGTACATATCGATTACGTAAATTCACCGGGTCTGAATCTTTTAGAGGACTGCGATTTTCTCGCCTGCGGTGCCATCCTGAAGCAGGATGATGGGTTTGCCACGTTCACGCCGATTTCGTCGACCTTCATGTTTCACAGTATGGCCGAGCAGTTTTTTGTCACGTACCCCGGTCGTTATCGCGTGACCGTGGACGCGTATCCGTACAACGCGAAGACACCAGTGAATTTGACGATGTACAGTGGAAGCAAGCCAGGTTCGGCGGCGTCTCTCGATGCACTACTCGGCGAATTGGAATTAGTCGGCGATGAGACAGGGACGTTAACCGTGACACCGTTTTTGCGTCCGGGCGACCTCGTCGTGCCAAGTCTTGCAGCGAACGATCATCCCCCTGAAGATAACCCTAGTAGCTATTTTGTGCCGACGAAACACGTCAGGGATTATGTCGGTGAAGGGCTGGTCATGAAGTCGATGTCGATCGACGGACCATTGTTTGACAGTTGGCCTCCGCGAAGTACGCGGGCGTTGCTGCCGGGGATTGAATTTGATGAACAGGGAGAGCCTCAGCTCACCCACACACCTCACGCCCACATGATCGAAATTGTTGGACAGTTCGCGACGCGTGCATTTCGTCGTCCGCTTGGTCCTGGTGAGCTGGAGTCGTATGTCAAGCTCGCTACCCCACTGCTGGCGGATGGCCAGTCACTCGTGGATGCAGTTCGAGTGTCGTTGCGGGCGGTCTTGAGTTCACCGGCGTTTCTCTATCAGGCAGCTGGACCCGGTACGCTTGATGACTACGAGTTGGCAACCAGGCTGTCGTATTTCCTCTGGCGGAGTATGCCGGACCAAGAACTCTTCGATTTAGCCGATGCGGGGCAGTTGTCGGATGACGACGTACTGGCTGCACAGGTCGAGCGGATGCTTGATGATGAACGGAATCTTCGGTTCGTCAAGGATTTTGGTGGACAGGCATTTCGCCTCTACGAACTCCGTGCGACCTTGCCAGACCCCTCGCTCTATCCGACGTATGACGACCGGTTGGCACAAGCGATGGAACGCGAGACGGAGATGTTCCTGACGGAATTAATTGCGTCGAACGAGGGAATCTCGAGCGTGATCGACGCCGACTTTACATTTGTGAATCGTCAGTTGGCTGAACATTACGGGTTGGAAGGGATTGAGGGAGAGGGGATGCGCCGGGTGTCGTTGCCCAAGGACAGTCCACGTGGTGGCTTGATGACGCAGGCGAGTATTCTCAAGGTGACTGCGAATGGCACCACAACGTCACCCGTTCCCCGCGGAAATTTCGTACTGAGTCATATCCTGGGTCAGGAGCCCCCACCGCCGCCACCTGGCGTGGCTGGCCTGGAACCAGATATACGCGGGACGACGACGGTACGAGAGCAATTGGATGCGCATCGGAACAACGCGGTGTGTGCGAGTTGCCATCGGAAGATTGACCCTCCTGGATTCGCACTCGAAGCGTTCGATGCCATTGGGGAATTTCGGACACATTACAAGGTCTCTGAGGGTTGGAAAGAAAATAATGGATTTCCCTTCACGACGTATGCGGACGGTCCCGTGGTCGATGCGAGTGGTGTGACGCCACAAGGCGATCAATTTACAGGTATTCAAGAGTACAAGGAGCTGTTGCTCGATCAACAGTTGGACCAGGTTGCCAGACACCTCACCACAGAGTTACTGACGTTTTCGACGGGCGCGAAAGTGGAATTTGCCGATCGTGCATCCGTTGAGCACATCCTTGCAGGACTTCGAGATCGAGGCTATCCGATACGGACCGTCATTCGCGACGTTGTGACGAGCCCACTCTTTAGGAGCAATTAATTATGGTGTTACCGGTCGATCGTCGGATGTTTTTGCGCGCGTCAGGTGTTGCGCTGGCCCTACCGCTCCTTGAATCGATGCATCCTGCGTTGGCGCGAGCCGAGACGGCGTCGCCTAAGCGCATGGTGAATATCTGTAATACACTCGGACTCTATTCGTCGTCCTGGTTTCCGGCGACGTCGGGGGCTGGCTACCAGCCGACCGAATATTTATCGCTGATTGACCAGCACCGTGACCACTACACGCTCTTTTCCGGCCTGGCACATGCGGACCAACAAGGTCGACAGGCGCATAACTCTGAAATCACCTGGCTCACGGGTGCCCGTCGCCCTGGGATGGATGGATTCCGGAACACTGTGTCGGTGGACCAGGTCGTCGCCAATCATCATGGCTATGTGACGCGCTTTCCGTCGATTACCCTGGGAACGCTGAATCCTCAGAGTCAGTCTTACACGACGAGTGGTGCGATGGTGCCGGCGGAGACCAGTCCGGCAGCACTCTTTAAGAAATTATTTTTGCAAGGCAGTGCAGAAGAGGTCGAGCGTGAAGCGCAGAGCCTGAATGAAGGTGGGAGTATTTTGGACCATCTCAAATCGTCGACCGATGATCTTCGTCGTCGTGTGAGTGCAGCGGATCGTCGGAAGCTCGATGACTTTTTCGTCTCAGTCCGAACCGCGGAAGAAGATCTAGCTGAGGTTAAAGCGTGGCAGCAGACGAAGAAGCCGTGGGTGGAAGCGCAACAGCCGACCGATGTGACAGATCCCGCAGATCTGATTGGACGGATCAAGGCAATGTTTTCGATTATTCCATTAATTCTTGAAACGGACTCCTCGCGTGTCGTGAGTTTGATGATTCAGGACCATGGCGTGGTACCGCAGGTCGAGGGGGTTACCTCTGACCATCACAACTGTTCCCACCACGGTCAGGATGAATCAAAGATCGCCCAGCTCAAAAGGATTGAAGTCTTAATTGTGGAGGCTTTCGGGGAGTTCATGACTGACCTGAAAGCACGGACGGATACCAGCGGGACGCTACTTGACCAGACCACGGTGTTGTTTGGGAGCAACCTCGGCAACGCCAATTCTCACACGCCAGATGATCTTCCTATTTTGGTTGCCGGTGGCGGGCTGTCACATGGACAGCACATTGTGCACGAGGGACCGAATGCACCGCTGTCGAATTTATTTCTAACGTTACTCCAGCACCAAGGTGTCGAGACAGATACGTTTGGGCAAAGCGCCGGGACCCTGTCCTGGAGCTGATCTCGAGAACACGAAAATCTCTCGGCCTCGTCTGTCGTCAGAGATAGGGCATAGAATAGTCCGACACGACGAGAGGCGCCCTGGTCAAGACCTTGGGGAGGCGCTTCTGGAGAGGGGCAACTATGTGCGACGAAACAACAACAAACGATGCCAAGGCGTATTTACGTCGTTCGGGGGCCTTGACGCGACGGCAATTCGGAGAAGTATCTATGGGTGCGGGGTTGGCGATGTTGTTGCCGCGGGCCGCAAATGCCCAGGCCGTCACAGAATCCGAGATCGATGTCACAACGCCTGACGGTGTCTCGGATAGTTACTTTGTGCACCCTTCAAGCGGGTCCCATCCCGGTGTTCTGATTTGGCCTGATGCTTTTGGCTTGCGACCAGCCAAGCGACAGATGGCGAAGCGTCTTGCAGAATCAGGTTACGCGGTGTTGGTGGTGAACCAATATTACCGATCGCTACGAGCCCCGATCGTGAATACAACAAACTTTGCGGAAGTGAGTGATACGCTCAGACCGTTGATGGGAACATTGAATCCGGAAACGCAGGTCAGAGATGCCCGAGCGTTTATCGGATTTCTTGACCGTCAGCAGGCCGTGGACAGTAACCGCAAGATGGGAACGATGGGCTACTGCATGGGTGGACCGTTCACGATGCGCACGGCGGCCTCGCTTCCTGACCGTGTCGGTGCGGCAGCCTCGTTTCACGGCGGTGGCCTCGTCACGGATCAACCGGATAGTCCGCACCTACTGGTGCCACAGATGCAGGCGCAGTATCTGTTCGCGATTGCTGCCAACGATGATGAGAGTCAACCGGAAGCGAAGGACGTACTTCGCGATGCATTTTCGCAGGCTGGGTTACAGGCTGAGATTGAGGTCTATGAGGGGGCCTTGCACGGGTGGTGTCCTCCGGATTCTCAGGTGTACGATGAGTCGAAGGCCGAACGCGCCTGGAGTCGCTTGTTAGCCTTGTTTACGCGTGCGTTAGCGTAGCGCGTAATAGAAGACAGTGAACTGGTGGGTCGTGCAGAGCGACGCTTCATCGCGGTGTGGTGCAGATCCGTTCGGCCGTATGTCACGCATTCGCGGATGAAAAGAAACCTGACAATAGTTGTTCACGATCGAGTGCCAGTTCAGAGGTCGGTGTCATGAAACCTCAGAATAGGGTAGGTGTGATCGGCCTCGTGGGCTTCTGGTGCCTGGCGGTTGTGCCGGTGCTGGGGCAAACAGTCGAGTGGCCAAGCTATGCCGCGGACGTGGCTGGCTCAAAGTATTCGCCACTTGAACAGATCAATCAACAGACTGTCGGTGATTTGGAAATCGCGTGGCGTCAGCCGGTGATTCCAGAGGCCATTCGGGATGGTAGTACCGTGCGCGGTCCCGTTGCCGCACAGAACACGCCGCTCATGGCTGGTGGCGTGTTATATGTCAGCACGGGCTTGGGCACGGTCGCGGCAGTTGAGCCCTCGACTGGTGACGTGCTATGGAATGACGCTGGCCCAGTTTTTGCGG
>CAZUZW010000092.1:0-6671 GCA_964624855.1 uncultured Vicinamibacteraceae bacterium | reverse complement strand
GCAGCGACAGGCATCTTTTTTGGGTTCTATCCGGCGCGAAAAGCCGCGCAGTTAGCCCCTATTGAGTCACTTCGCTTCGAATCACAGCACTCGTTATTTTTTGAACAACTCCCGACGAACAAGAACAGCCTCCTCAATAGACAATGATCGAACTCCACGGAGTGTCAAAGACAGTGATGAGTGGCGACCAACCACTTACTATTCTTCATCCGCTTGACCTTAGTATTCCATCAGGGCAATTTGTATCGGTTGTAGGGCCATCTGGTAGCGGCAAATCAACTCTACTTGGATTGATTGCCGGTCTAGATAGTCCATCTACTGGCCGCATCATCGTCGACGGCACCGACATAACCAAATTAGACGAAGATCAACTCGCAAAATTGCGCAGCCGGTCCATTGGGTTTATTTTCCAGTTTTTTCATCTTATTCCATCGCTAAGCGCACTCGAGAATATTCTCGTGCCTCTTGAAATCGCCGGTGTCGCTAAGCCCGGAGATAAAGCGCGAGACCTACTGGGTCACGTTGGGTTGAACGAACGTGGGCATCACTATCCGTCGCAGCTATCTGGCGGGGAACAGCAGCGGGTAGCAATTGCCCGCGCTTTGGCAAATAGTCCTCCAATTCTTCTTGCCGACGAACCCACCGGAAATCTCGATTCAAAGAATGGTGAACTTATTGTTGATTTGCTCCGCGAGATCAACGCCAGTAAGGGCATGACGGTGGTGATGGTTACCCACGATAGAGAGTTAGTCGAGCAGAGTGAAGTTGTCCTATCGATGAGGGATGGACGCGCCGAGATCATCCAAGGTGCAACCAATTTTCAGACTTCTAGGCCTGTAGCCCCATGAATTTCGTTATCCGAATGGCCTTTCGAGAACTTCACGCGTCGTGGCGGCGTCTGATCTTCTTTTTCCTGTGCGTGGCGGTCGGAGTCGGTGGAATAGTGGTGCTCCGTTCCTTAATTCAAAATGTACGGGTCGCACTTACTGCTGAAGCACGAACACTCACCGCAGGCGATGTGTATATCAGAAGCGATCAACCATTCGAATCAGAGACCCGTTCAAGAATTGAAGACCGGTTGACAGAATTAGGGAATGTAGAAACCACGAACACTCTTGACCTAACGACAATGGTTCGCCTCTCAGATGCAGATTCTATTTTGACCAAATTGGTAGAACTTAGAGGGATTCAACCTGAATTTCCCTTCTATGGCGAATTTACATTAGGAAGCGAAAGAGACTATTCCTTTGATCTCTTCAGAGGCAATGGAGCCCTTGTTGGTCCTGAACTTTTAACCCAGCTGGATTTGTCAATTGGAGATGTCATCACGATCGGTGAGGTCGAATTTACAATCCGCGACGTGCTCTTGCACGAACCAGGACGCCAACTTGGCGGATTCAGTTTTGGGCCTCGTGTGTTGATTGCTTACGAAGCCGTTGCAGCTACTGGACTCATGAGACTTGGAAGCCGAGCAGAACATCAAGTGCTTCTAAAGATTCCACGTGAGGACCAAATTGATTCACTCGTCGAGCAGCTCCGTCAAGACTTGGATGGTTCCTTCGCCCGTGTCGGTTCGTATCGAAGAACTGAAAATCGTATAGAGCGAAACTTTGACCAGGCGGAAAATTATCTGAGCCTGGTCGGATTTGTCGTCGTAATCCTTGGGGGAATTGGCATCTGGAGCGTGACCCGTGTGTTTATTCAACAACGTCTCAAAAGTGTCGCGATCCTTCGTTGTCTAGGAGCAACTGCGAGACAGGTTATTGAGAGCTATGTCGTCCAAGTAATGTTATTAGGACTCGGCGGCAGCGTTCTTGGCATTGGAATCGCCCGTCTAGCGCTATGGTTTCTACCAGAGAGCGTCACTACGCAGGCAGCCGTGGCTGCCGGCTTGTCAACGGTTTCAATCAATCTCACCTCGTCTGCAATTTTGCAGGGCCTGACAGTAGGCGTCCTGGTTTCGTTCCTATTTGCTTTAGTCCCATTACTGGACATTCGCTACGTCAAACCGCTGCTCTTGCTCCGACCGGAGCAACTACCTCCTTCGCGGAGGATCGATTGGATTCGAATCAGCCTATTCATTGGAGTCGGCGTGGCACTGGTTTTAGTTGCAAGCTGGCAAGCCGCCTCCTGGGAGATCGGGTTTTACGTTGTCAGTGGCTTTACCACAGTAGCCTGTATTCTCTATTTCCTCGGCCGAGCGCTCATCCGAGCGATCCAACCTCTGACAGCAAGTAATTGGTTTCCCCTACGTCATGCTGTCCTAAATCTGAGTCGCCCAGGTAATCAGACGCGCGTTATTTTGCTGACCGTTGGCTTGGGCAGTTTTTTCATCATCGGCATTCAATCGCTACAGACAAATCTACTCAACAACTTCTCGCTGGAACTTCGAGATGATTCACCCGATATGTTCCTCATTGATGTTCAAGAAGACCAAGTTAACAGAACACGAACGCTTCTTGAAGAAGCAACAGGGAGAACTCCTGAACTAATCCCTGTCCTGCGCGCACGAGTAACAGGCGTCGATGGGCTGAACCTTCAATTGAATGATATTCAATCCGTCAGAGAAGCGAGACTTGGTCGCGAATACACCATTACTTATCGTTCTCATTTAGAAGAAAATGAACGCGTGATTGATGGAGAGTTTTGGGGTGACAATCCATCATCAATACCTGAAGTCTCGATCGAAGAAGATCTCAGAGACGACCGTGGCCTTGAGGTTGGCGACTTTGTTCAATTTGATATCTTAGGTCGAGTAATCAATGCCAAGATTACCAGTGTGCGAGCCGTTGACTGGGACGATTCGCGGAGTGGTGGCTTCATGTTTCTGTTTCGACCTGGCTCACTCGACGACGCACCTCACTCCTATGTGGCATTCCTTCAGGGCCCTCAGACACCTGCAGCGCGGGCTCGCTTACAACGAGAGCTAGTGAACGAATTTTCCAATGTAACTATCATCGACGGCCTGGAAGTTATTCGTACGCTTCGACGGGTGTTAGATTACGTCACGATGGCGATCACCATCGTCGGCGCCATCGCACTGTTTAGTGGCGGATTAATTCTTATCGGTTCAGTAGCAATGACAAAGTTCCAACGATTGTATGCTTCAGCGATCTTCAAAACGCTAGGAGCCAATACTCGTCTCCTCACAATGACGTTAATCCTTGAATATGGCGTGTTAGGAATACTGGCTGGAACTGTCGGAGCCCTCGGCGCTTTTGTGTTGACTTGGGTACTAACTCGTCAGGTCTTCGAGATGGCATGGTTTGCGTCACCCCTGGCAAGTGCCTTGGGCTTGCTGGTAACAACTCTAACCGTCAGCATTGTAGGAGTTGTTTCCAGCCTCGATATATTGCGAAAGAAACCACTCGCGACCTTGAGAGCCGAATGAGTATCAAGGCTTGAGGCCGTGCTATGATCGTCATTTGCGGTGTTGCCTATGGCCGACGGAGAGAAAGAGAAAACCGCTCTTGAAAGCTATAAGAAAGCGCTAGTCAACAAGCGCGGAGAAATTCTCACTGAAGGTGGTGGATTAACTCGCCAGACTTCAATGGAGAACAACACCCGCCAAGGTGACCTTGCAGACCAGGCAACTGGCACGAACGAGGTTCACATTCAACTAAAAGTCAAACAGACTGACGCAAAGATCCTTCAAGCGATCGAAGAAGCGCTCCAGCGAATGGAACAAGGCAGCTATGGCATCTGTCGCGATTGCGGCAACCCTATCGCGCCTGGTCGTTTAAGCGCAATCCCGTGGACTCGCGTGTGTATTACCTGCAAGGAGCAGCAGCATTAGCGAACATCAGCGACACGTGTGTGTCGCTCTCGGCAGCAACCATGGTCCTCGCTATGAACATTTACGTCATGCAGTAGCTCGTCTTCAAGACATTCTCACAGAACTTCACGTCTCGTCTTTCTTGGAAACGGCTCCTGAAGGCATGGTCGAGCAACCAGACTTTTTAAATGGAGTGGTTACCGGTTGGTCAAGTGCTAAACCAGAGCTAATTCTCAATCAACTGCAGGTAATCGAAGTTGAACGAGGGCGGGTACGACCATTTCCAGGCGCCCCTCGAACCCTTGACCTAGATCTAATTTTGGTTGGGGACTTAGTTGTCAACACTAGGAAGATTGTGTTGCCACATCCGCGCTTTCGGCTCAGACGTTTCGTGCTAGAACCACTCGTAGAAGTGGCACCAACACTCGTTGATCCTGTCAGCGGACGAACTATTCAAGAACTTTTAACTCAACTGAGAAGCTGCGAACCTTGCAACGTCGACATTGAGCCAAAAGGACATGCCGCACACAACAAGTGATTCCGGCTACTTCGCTCACCCCTTAGCCCTTCGCGTCCATCATTCGGCGAACCAGCAATTCCACTGCTGGCCACAAATGCTCTGCGATCCGTGAGGCACCCTCTGCATTAGGATGAATACCATCCGATTGATTCAACTCTCTGATACCGGCCACATCGTCTAATAGAAAGGGAACCAACGCTACGGTATGCTCTCGGGCCAATTCATGGAACACCTCCCTAAATTCAGATGTATAGAGTTCACCAAAGTTTGGCGGCGCTTCCATCCCGGCCAAAAGGACCTCTATGTTTCGATTCCGAGCAATCGTAATAATCTCACCTAGATTAGCCTTCATCTCCTCAACAGGTAAACCCCGAAGTCCATCGTTCCCTCCTAATGCGAGTAACAGACCAGAGGTCCGTTCATCTAAAGCCCAGTCAAGACGCCGAAGCCCTCCAGCGCTAGTATCACCAGACACACCGGCATTCACTATCCGAACCTGATAGTTTTGGGCATTCAGACGGTCCTGCAACAAAGCCGGATAGCTCTCATTTGCTGCCAAACCAAGCCCGGCAGTAAGCGAATCGCCCAAAACTACTAATCCGGGTGAATCTTCTGCCGCTCCGGAAGTCTGATCAAAAACGGCACTTCGAGCTGGTGCCGACTGACCTTTTTCTTCGGATGGTGGCGTCTGTCCGCAAGAAAGCACTCCGATCACTAATAAACCGACGATCGTTTTTTGGCCCAAGGCAACCAGCGCTAATTTCATGCTCTGCATCTCTAATCATTATCCTATATGCCGCTCTCTGGAGTACCGTCGCCAAATTGCACCATAAATTATGAGATTAAACACCAGCAAAAGACTTCCCAAGACAACCTGCCCCAAACGTGTCAGCCCTTCCGGATACAGAAGCAATAAACCGTATCTTTCGACGAAGTCGTAGTCATAAACTGCGCCATCGCCTTGCCTTCGCAACCAGTTTTCGAGCGGGGTAAGTGGACACACCTTCCCTGTCCACTCAACAACAATGCCCCAACAAACAGCAGGCACGTGCAACCACATCAACCCTGGCCAGCGTCTCAGCATGAGGCCTCCCAAGGCAACAAAGCAGACAAACGCGATGTGAAAAGCAACAATCAAATCGGCCAATAAAATGAACACCATATCAACACGGAACTCGGTCAGCCCAACAACCATCCGAGCCTGTCCTGGAAGAAACATTACATTTTCGGATAGGATTGACCAAACTGCGGAAAGACTGATGAGGCGTGTTCCCACTGTCATTGCTTACTTGAGCGTAGGTCTTCTTGCGTGGAATCTATTCCCACTGCATGCTCAGACATCTGTATCAGTCGGTGGACTGACAAGTATCTCGGGAATACGGGTCGGCCACCATACCCTGGAAGGACGTCCAACAGGATGTACAGTCGTACTGACGGAATCAGGAGCAGTTGCGACCGTAGACGTGCGCGGAGCGGCACCCGGCACACGTGAAATCGCCTTACTCAATCCAGTTAACTCTATCCAACGAATTCATGGACTGGTTTTCTCTGGTGGTAGTGCATTTGGCTTGGCAACTGCTGATGGCGTCATGCAATACCTTGGTGAGCGAAAAATAGGGCATCAAACACGTCACCTCAATATACCTATTGTTCCGGCCGCCATTCTGTACGACCTTGCCGTCGGTGACCCAACGATCCACCCCACTTGGGAGTGTGGTTATAAGGCAGCACAAGTAGCCAGCCACGAACCGATTCAGGAAGGCAGCATTGGCGTAGGGGCCGGGGCAACAGTCGGAAAATTGGGCGGTCCTGATCGAGCGATGCGAGGCGGCGTTGGAACTGCGATGCTAGAACTTTCCAACGGTATTCGTGTAGCCGCTCTAATGGCAGTCAACTCCATAGGCAATGTTGTCGACCCAGAAACAGGACAGCCTCTTGCTGGCGTTCGAACGGCGGACGGATCGGCTATTGCCGACACTTCTTACATGTTGACGGCGAAAGCGCTAAACACGCCGACCGGCGAAAACACAACCATAGGCGTCGTCGCTACAAACGCTCAGCTCAGTAAATCAGAACTCGCCATTGTCGCGCGAATGGCCCATAACGGCTTAGCTCGCGCAGTTCGTCCGGCTCACACACCCTCAGACGGCGATACAATCTTTGCAATAGCAACCGGAGAAATTGAAAGCGAGGTTAGCTTGCTTAGAATTGGTGCTCTTGCCGCCGACACAACGGCCCAAGCTATTGTCCGAGGGGTACGTGCCGCAACCAGTCTTCCCGACTATCCGTCAGTCCGATCTCTTCATGGAGGTGCACCCTGAACGCCGCTATTCTTGCCGTCATCGGCCTGTCAGCCGTTTTCCTTGGATATCGTTT
>CAZUZW010000091.1:0-6904 GCA_964624855.1 uncultured Vicinamibacteraceae bacterium | reverse complement strand
TGCTCTTTTACAGTCGCAAAATCGGATTAGATGCCGGGCAGGAAGTGCCTCTCAACGCCGGCGGACGCCTGACCGGCCGTGCCGGGGCGTTCACGCGCGGGGCGCTCAATATTCAGGCCGACGGAAACAGTGCCTCCCGTCGCCCTACGACCAACTTCACCGTCTTACGCGCCCGTCGCGATGTTCTCAGACGCAGCAGTATTGGTGCGATGTTTACCGGACGTTCAGAAAGTCAACAGAGTGAGGGGTCAAACGAAGCCTACGGCCTTGACGGTATCTTCGGTTTTTTTGACGACCTGACCATCAATACCTACTGGGCCCGCACAAGAACAAGCGGTCTCACCACCGACGATTCAAGTTATCGCGGTCAACTCGATTACGCTGGCGACCGCTACGGCCTCCAGCTCGAACACCTCTTGGTCGGAAACAACTTCAATCCTGAGGTCGGTTTCGTTCGTCGCCGAGACATGCGCCGTAGCTTCGGCTCCATCCGCTTCAGTCCAAGACCAAGCTCGATTGATGTCGTACGACGTTTCGTCTGGACGGGGTCGTTGACATATATCGAAAACCTAGCAGGTGTCGTCGAAACGCGAGAACGAAGCGCGGGTTTCGACATCGAATGGGAAAACAGCGACCGGCTGGTCATGGCCGGTCAGCACTCATACGAGTTTTTACCTCGGCCCTTTGACATCGCCTCGACCGTCACAGTCCCGGTTGGTGGTTACGATTTTGCAAATTTCAGGGTCGGCTATAACTTCGGTCAACAACGAAGACTTTCTGGCAACATTACCGCCGAACACGGAACGTTTTACAGCGGACACAAAACCACGCTCGGCCTTAGTCGCGGGCGCATGAGCTTGAGTAACCAGTTTTCCGTTGAACCGACCTACTCGATTAACTGGGTTGACCTTACAGAAGGTTCCTTCACATCAAATCTCGTCGGAACACGTGTAACCTTCACGATGACACCCTTGATGTTCACCAGTGCATTAGTCCAGTACAACTCGAGTCTGAACACTGTCTCCGCAAATGTTCGGTTTCGATGGGAATACCGGCCGGGAAGCGAGTTCTTTGTGGTGTTAAATGAGCAACGGGATACCGAGACCCGGCGATTTCCTGGGCTCGTGAACCGCGCATTGGTGCTCAAATTCAACCGACTCTTTAGATTCTAAAAACGCACGTTTTGTTAGTTTTTCGGGTAGGATGAGGCCGTACACCACCACGAAAAGAGGTCTCAGATGAACCATCGATTTTTCATCGTACTGGTCGCCGTCGTGATCGCCCCGGGATTAACGCTCGCGCAGTCCGGCAACACGGACATGCCACTCCGTACTCCAGATGGACAGCCTGATATCTCAGGGATTTTTACGTTTCGGACGCTGACACCGCTTGAACGCCCCGCGGCACTTGAGGGACAAGACACCCTTTCGGCCGAGGACGCCGCGCAGTTTGAAGCGTCCGAACGCGTCCGTCTCAACCGCGATTTATTCGATCCAATTGATGGTGCACCGAGTGCGGGTTATCAATCCCGTGCCGAAGGTGGCGTGCTGTCCTACAACGAGTTCTGGTACGAACGGGGAATCGAACTAACCTCTGACAAACGCACCTCCCTCGTCATTGATCCACCTGAGGGTCGTATTCCCTACACGCCTGAGTTTCGGACGGCAAACCGAATCAGACGACTCAACCTTCGCAACGGCTTCGCGGACCACTACACCGACCGGAGCCTGGGTGATCGTTGTTTGATGGGGTCCAACTCTGGCCCGCCGATGCGACCTGGGTCGTACAACAACAATGTCCATATTTTCCAGACACCAAACTATGTCGCGTTACTCAACGAACACATTCACAACGTCCGTATCATTCCAATTGATCGCGGCCACCTGGATGTTCCGCAGTGGGTCGGCAGCTCCCGCGGACATTGGGAAGGTGAAACGCTGGTGGTCGAAACTACCAACTTTGCGCGGGCAACCAACTTCTCAGGTTCCTCGGAAGACACCCATTTGATTGAACGGTTTACCCGTCTCGATTCCGACACGGTGATGTATGAATTCACCATCGAAGACCCGAACAACTACACACGTCCCTTTACCGTAGCCATTCCATTTCGCCGCACGGACGGAGTGTTATTTGAGTACGCCTGTCACGAAGGCAACTACGGCATGACCGGCATCATGGCAGGAGCACGGCGGCTAAACACCCAGAAAGTCACATCGCTGGAGCAATAGAGATTGTGTTTCGGGGATCGGGAAAAAGCTATTGAGCCAACTATCCGACCGTTCCGTTACCGTGTGCCAACCGAAGAACGTCTCAGTAATAGCAGCCACAGACCACCCGATGGTCAATGTGTCAAGCTGTACATCATGTAGTTAATGCCCAGCTCAAACCCGTTGTTCATGGGTTCGACAGGAAAGAATCCGGTGCCGCCAGATTGCCAGTACTCGGCGAGATTCGTGTTGTAATTCGCAATTGCCATCATTCGTCCCGTCGGGTCGTTGTCTTCAAACAACCCAAAGTATTCCGGTGTAAGACCCGCCAGGTGATGATTAAAGGGATTCGGCAAGTGGATTTGTTCGACATGAAAAAATGAATCGAAAATCGGATGGGTTTCGTCAATGGGGAGCCACCGCGCAGTCGGTAGGACCCGCCGCATCTGCGCCTCAAAGTTGTCCCATTGCTGTCCTTCAAAGTCATTGAAGATGACGAAGCCCCCCTTGAGCAGGTACGCTTGCAGTGCCTTTGCTTCCTCATCCGTCATAATCCAAAATCCAGGTTCTTGCATCAATGCCACAGGGTGCTTGAACAGCTGAGGGTCATCAAGCGTCAAGATCAAGCTACCGTCAACACGCGTATCAACCGTGGTGAAATCCTTGAGTAGCGTCATCAAATGTTGTTCGGCACGCGGAAACTCGTGCAGCCAGAAGTTCGGACCGCGCGCAAAGACTGGCACGCCGTGTGTGCCACCCTGCCACCGTAACCGGACAAATGTGACCTCGCCGTGGTACGGCAATTCTCGCCGACCCCAATCCCCAAAACGCGACTGCGCTTCGGCGACAGCAACACAACTAATGGCGATGGCCACACATGTCTTTAATGCTCGTCGCATCGGAATATTCACGGTTAGAACCTCTGTCATTCTAGTCCGGGCGGGCCGCACCAACGAACGAGACTGATACACTCATGTCTGTGATGCGTGCCTTTCGCCGCGGCGCGATGAGCGCCGCGCTGATCTGCCTGTTTGCGGCGGGACTGTCGGGGCAAACCCAAGGTCTGTACCCAGCACTTCAGCGTCCACCCGCAGACCCGGCAGTCGTTGAGCGTGGACAGGCTCTCTACGGTATCAACTGCCGCGCGTGTCATGGCATGGACCTGAGAGGCGGCGACCTCGGCGGCCCCAATTTATTGCGGTCTCAACTTGTACTGAAAGATCTGGCCGGTGAAGCCATCTGGCCCGTGATCCGCGATGGCCAATCGAGTCCAGGTGGTGGCGACATGCCTCCGCAACCCCTTTCGGAGAACGACGCCGAAGCCATTGTGGCCTATATCCACAGTGTGCTTTCGACGGCTTCCCGGCAGGGCGGTCCACCACTCGGAGACGAAGCTGAACTCGACATCCTTGTCGGAAATGCTGCAGACGGACAGCGTTACTTCGAGGCAACGTGCGGGTCATGCCATTCCACCACCGGTGATCTGAGCGGCATCGCGACCCGTATTCCGAGCGCAAAAGAATTACAAAATACATGGGTACGAGGCGGCACCCGCGGTACCGCCCCCCCGGCTGTTACCGTGACCGTCACGACCACATCCAACGAACGTGTTAACGGACGCCTCGAGCGATTGAATGACTTCCTTGTTGTACTGACAACGACAGACGGCCACCATCGTTCGTTTACCCGGAAAGGGAACAATCCACGCATTCAGGTAGAGGACCCCCTGGCGCGTCATACAGAACTGTTACCCCTTTATGCGGACCGTGATATTCACAACGTTACCGCGTATCTTTCAACATTGAAATGACTCTGACGTACTCATTCCGGTTTGTGTTTTGCCTCGTCGTCGCGGTACTCATCCCGGTCAGTGTTATTGGGCAGTCTGAAGACGGACTCGATCCGACAACGCTGCTTGAACCATTAGAAAACTCATGGCCTACATACTCCGGTGACTACACGGGCCGGCGCTACAGCGCTCTCGATCAAGTAACCACGGAGAACGTGCAACGTCTGACGCTGGCATGGACACGGCAGATGAACACCGGGATGCCATCCCTCAATGGACCAAACAGCCCGACGTTTATTGGCGGTGAAGGGACCGGCGAGTTTACGATCGGGGCACAACGGATCAAAGGATCAATTCTCCAGGTCGGCGATTTGCTGTATGTCACCGCTCCAGACCACGTCTGGGCGATCGATGCGCGTGACGGCGGCACCCGATGGCATTATTTCTGGAAAACACGCGGCGGTCCGCATATTGGAAACCGTGGTGCCGCCATCTGGCGCAACTCTCTGTTCTTTGAAACAGTCGATAACTACCTCGTGTCCCTGAACGCACACACGGGCGAAGAAAACTGGCACGTTGAAATCGCCAGCTTCGAAGAACAATATTTCTCAACCATGGCCCCCATCGTGGTCGGAGATCACCTGCTGGTCGGTACCGGCAACGACCTCGATGCTCCTGGATTTCTGCAATCGTTTGATCCAGAAACCGGCGCCCTGCAATGGCGCTTCTACACCGTCCCCATGGAACCAGGCGACCCAGGCCTCGACACGTGGCCCAATCTTGACGCAGCACGACACGGAGGGGGGCAAGTGTGGGTGCCCGGAGTCTACGACCCGGACACGAACTACTACATTTTTGGAACAGGCAATCCAACACCTGGGTACACAGGTGTTGCCCGTCCCGGTGACAACCTGTTCACATGCACACTGATTGCCGTCGATGTTGACACCGGGGAAATGGCCTGGTATTTCCAAACGTCACCACATGACACCCACGACTGGGACTCGGCCCAAACCCCGATTTTGATTGACGGCATCATCAACGGTGAACCACGGAAACTTGTGTCTACCGCCGCGAGAAACGGCTATTTCTTTACGGTCGATCGCGTCACCGGTTCACATATTGCAACCAGTCGCTACGGTACCACCTCAAACTGGGCAAGCCACATCCGTGACACCGGCGAACCCAATCCCAACCCTGATAAGGAAGCGATTATCCCGGGCGCGCTGGTCTCGCCGGTCGAAGGCGGCGTTGCCAACTGGCAACCCCCGGCATTTAATCCGGATACCGGCCTGTTTTATACCCAAGAAAATAACGGCTTCAACCTGCTGTATTTGACGGACCCAGACCCCCGCGGGTCAATGGGACTCGGCGGGAAAGACCGCGTCACGGTCGGGTCTGGCGGAAATGCGCTCTCGGCTATCGACTACCGGACCGGACGGACGACCTGGCGTCACGCCTGGCCCCCCGGGGGCGGCGGTGGTGCAGGCGTTCTGACCACTGCGGGGGGGTTGGTTTTTACTGGTGACGGGAGCGGAAACTTCGTGGCCTTTGACGCGGCGAATGGAACTTTGTTGTGGAACACGCGCATCGGAAATATTTCTAACGCACCGGAGACCTATCTCATCGACGGGCGACAACATGTGCTGGTGGCCGCCGGCACACAACTCTTTGCATTCGTAATGTACTAGGCTGATTGTGGCGGCGGAGTTCCAGAGGACCTGGTCTAGCGCGCTGGATACCCGTGACGCAACCCGTTACGACTGTTGGTCACGGTGAAACTGCCGTCTGCCTGCGCAGATAGTTTGATCCAATCGGCAGTCCCGGCATGTACCGGAGATTCTCCAGCCGTTCCCTGGTCACTCCCATCGTCCAAATTGGCAATAAACCGATCGGGGCTATTGAGTCCTCCTGCATCAACGGCATAGTGATTCTGCCAGAGGTGCTCCAGGCTCTCAACCGTACGAAGAATTTCGAATGTTTGGCTGGCTCCACCTTTGCGGGGCCCATTATTCATAATGGCAGCCCGTGGTTTCAACGGATAAACCAGTGCTTCTGACCCTGAGGTATGAGCGCCGTGATGGGACACGAGATATGCGTCAACCGGTCCGATCTTGTCATTCGGACACATGAGTGCGTGTTCTTTATTCCACGTCAGGTCCCCCATGATGATGGTACGAAACTGCCCGTACGCAACCACCGCACTCACGGATAATTGGTCTTCCGCGTCACCCCCTCTGTTCGTAATCTCCTCACCATGAAACAGAAAGTTTTCGCACGCCGGGTTAGACGCTCCGGCCCCAGCCAACGGCTCGGATAAAACTTGCCCTCCCGCCGCAATGATTCGGACGGCCAGTCCAGTAATCGGGACCGTGTCACCAGGCTCAACATGAAGATGGTCCGCTTGCTCGCGCAATGCTTCGTACCGGTCGAAGGCTGCTTGTCCACGCGCTCCAAGGTTTGGACTCGACCCGTGGTCAACAAAATGACGAATGGGGATTCGCTCCGCGAGTGGAAGCGACCCACCCATATGGTCGGTATGAAAATGGGTCACAAGAAGATAGTCGATGGTGGTGACGCCCGCATCGTGCGCCGCCGCCACAATCCGCGCCGCATCGCGGCCGTTATAGCCTGGCCACCCCGCATCAACAAGCATCGACTCCCCACTCGGAGAAACAAACAGTGTCGCTTCGCCCCCCTCAACATCGATGACGTAGATCTCAAGGGAGCCCGAGCTGGAGAGTTGAACCGAAAACACTCCACTCGCCACCACAAGAAGCAGCGCGACCAGTCGGAGTCGAAAGAACATCCCCCGCCTAGGCAAGAAGGCTGTCGATGACCTTGCCATGGACGTCGGTCAACCGAAAATCTCGACCCTGAAACTGAAAGGTCAGTTTGGTGTGGTCGA
>CAZUZW010000090.1:0-7470 GCA_964624855.1 uncultured Vicinamibacteraceae bacterium | reverse complement strand
AGACCCCTCTTCGAAAAACACGATCAGCCACCGCTGCGCCTGAATGGCGGAGCTGCGCAATCCGGCTCAGGCGGAGTGTTCGTACACGGCGGATAGCGTCATCGTCGAAACGGGGCGACGTCGCAACCTCCACAAGTAAATCCAAAGCCTCGACAAGATGACGCTCAAGAACAGTGATGGACAGCACCGTGGCATCAGTGAACACATCGCGTGAGAGTCGGCCACCGATATTACCCAAAGCTTCCTGCAGTTCAAGCGTCGAGTACTTCGTACATCCTTCATCTAGTAAACTGGCTGTCAATCCAGCGAGTCCTTCATAACCGGAAGGATCAGCCGCCGACCCTGCTCGAAGTAACACCACCAGATTCACTAATCCTGGTTGGTCGTGATTAATCGCACAAAACCGAACGCCATTTGGCAGCGTTTCACGTTCGATCGACGGAAAACTGAGTGCCGGCGGGTCACGCAACGGTGGGAGCACACTACGATCTACGGTCACGAAATTACCTCGCCTCCAAGAGCTCGGAATCTGGCAACGCTGCCTCACCAGCATTGTGTGGAACGATGCTCAAAGCCACCTCGGTATCTGGGTTCAACGTCCTTGAAAATGCCTCGCTAATCGAACGAGGCGTCACAGACTCGTACCGATTCCAGTCCGCCTGAAAAAACCCTGGTGTCTTAGTAAATACGTTGTAGGCGTTCAATTGATCAGATATGCCTCCAAATCCACCCACGGACTGACATTGCCACACGAAATCAGCTTCCATTCTGTTCCGCGATCTTGTGACTTCCTCCTCCGTAACACCATCAGACTGCACCCGATGAATCTCCTCGACCACCACCGTATTGATCTCAGAAAGTGTGTGGCCCGATGCGGCTGTTATAACAATCGAAAACATACCGGACAACTCATTAGAGGATTGATGTGCCGACACATCCGTCGCGATTTCACGGTCATATAGTAGCGAGCGATACAACCGCGATGACTTTCCACCCGCCAAAATATCTGCGGCCAGATCAAGTTCTGCGTCATGCTCTCCAAATAAAGACGACGAGGGCCAGCTGAGATAAAGACGCGGTGACTCCACGCGATCATTGAGCTGCAGGTGCTTTATCCCAACCACTCTGTCCCGTGACGCTGTTACGGCCCCGACCTGGGGGCCAGACTCCAGCTGCGAGAAATGGTCGCTAGCAACCGCAATCGCATCATCGGTGTTCACGTCACCAGCAATCACCAACGATGCATTGCCCGGATGGTAATACCGAGAAAAAAAATCATGAACATCATTGAGACTCGCAGCGCGAACGTCCTCCGGATAGCCAATCGTTGGCCAATGATAAGGATGGGGTGACGGATAGTGGGCCGCCAGCAAGGACATCCACGCAAATCCATACGGACGGTTCTCGTACGTTTGCCGTCGCTCATTCAGTACGACGTCTCGCTGATTATCAAGCTTGTCCTGCGTTAATGCTGGCAAGAGATAGCCCATGCGGTCGGATTCCATCCAGAGTGCTCGGTCGAGTGCATCCCGAGGAACGACTTCCCAGTAATTCGTCCGATCCATATTCGTCGAACCGTTCAGGGTGCCACCAGCCTCCTGCAAAGGCCTGAAGTAACCACTTTGATGATGTTCTGACCCTTCAAACATGAGGTGCTCAAACAGGTGGGCAAAACCAGTCCGACCAGGACGCTCATTTTTTGAACCAACGTGGTACCAGACGTTCACGGCCACGATAGGGCACCCGTGGTTTTCATGGACGATGACATCCATCCCGTTATCTAACGTTACTTTTGTGTATGCAATATCGAGCATTATTCACTCTCCGATAATCTGAACAATCACTTGGCGGCAGCGTGGCCTCGTATCACACTCCACTAAGACAATTTGCTGCCACGTCCCCAATTGTAAGGTCGAATGAGTAAACGGCACTGTTAACGACGGGCCAATCAGCGCGGCTCTCACATGGCTCGAACCATTGTCATCACCCCAGCGCTCGTGATGCTGATACGCACCGTCTCGAGGCGCCAGTTGTTCCAATAACCGATTAAAATCGGCAATCGCGCCCGGTTCATATTCGATCGTCGTGATCCCGGCCGTTGAACCCACAACGGCCACGGTCGCAATACCCGCCAAGAAACTCGATTCAGATACCGCGTGGCGCACAGACGCAGAAATGTCTCGCACATCACCTTGACCGGTCGTTTCAACATCGTTCGATACCGTGCGCACCATCCCCGCCTCCTGCCCAACAGACCGCGCATTGTAGCCGAGGGAGGTCCTTGGACGGTACAAAATACAGTGATCGATTAGAATAAATGCTTATATGAAACGTCTTCTCTCATCTCCGCTAGCAAAATGGGTACCGGTACTGGTTCTTGCAACCGTTGCTGTCGGCTACACGCAAGACCGAGTATTTACGTTTGATCCCCCGGCTGAATGGTTACAAGAAACTGTGTCCTCCCCAATGCGATTGGCACAGTTTGCATTGCCAAGGGCAGAAGGCGACGTCGAGGATGCCGAACTCGTCGTGTTTTACTTTGGAGGGTCCGGTGGCACGGTGGAAGCGAATCTCCAGCGATGGACCAGCCAGATGGTACAACCCGATGGCAGCCAGTCAGCAGACGTGGCAACCACCACAAGCTTCTCGGTCAACGAAGACGCCGAAGAATTTCCGGTCACTCTGCTCGACATCCCCGGAACGTACGCCGCAACGGTTCGGCCTGGTTCGAGCATGCGTTATAACAAATCAAATTTTCGACTACGGGCTGCCGTCGTGGAAACACCTCAAGGTCCCTATTTTTTCAAGCTTACTGGTCCAAACCGGACCGTTCTTGCATGGGACGCAGAATTTAGCGAATTTTTGGCGTCAGTCCGATTTCAGTAACCGTTAGTTAAAGAAAACACTCCGTGCCATCACGCCGGCACAACAACCTACTTGCGACCTCGCAAACCGAGTGCATGCTCTGCGATAAGCTTGCGGTGCAGCTCACTTGTGCCCTCACCAATCTCCAGTGATTTCGCTTCAAGTAATAATCGTCCGATTTCGTATTCAGACGAAAATCCATACCCACCATGAATCTGAATCGCGTCAAGGGCATTCGTAGTAGCTGCCTCGCTTGCCATCAGTTTAGCCATCGACGCTTCCACCGTACAACGCTCAACACCCGTATCCTTCATGCGACCCAGACGATAAACAATTGAGCGAGCAGCTTCCGTCCGACAGATCATGTCTGCAATTTTTTGTTGAATCATTTGAAATTCCCCGATGCGCTGCCCGAAGGCCTCGCGTTCGGTCGCATAAGGGACCGTGAGATCGATAGCTCGCTGAGCCTGGCCGATACACCGTGCCGCAACAGAAAATCGCCCCATGTCCAACGCCGCGCCCAGTATCGGAAACCCACCGCCGACTTCGCCAAGAACGGCAGTATCTTCAACTTCAACTCCGTCAAAATGGATAACCGCAAGGTTGTCACGTTTAAGCGTTCGCATTGGAACTTCGGCAATCTCAACGCCAGCCACCGTGGGATCGACAAGAAACACGGTCACACCTCGGTGCCTCTGTGCTGGGTCAATCGTCGCTGCGACGAGTAACACACCTGCATGTGCTGCATGTGAAATAAAAACCTTTGAGCCATCGAGACGCCATCCACCTTCTGTCTTCACTGCTCGTGTTTGTATGCCCGCCAGATCGCTTCCACCTCCTGGCTCTGTCAAACAGGCGGATGTCAACACGGAACCATCACAAATCGCCGGAAGCCATTTTTCTTTCTGGGCATCAGTTCCAAATCGAACAATCGATCCAGCAACCAGCGAATTTGTCACTGACACCACCGATGCGACAACCCAGTCCACACGTGCCAGCTCTTCACAAATTACACCGTAGGTCACAACATCCGTCTCACTACCACCATAGCGCTCCGGAATAATCGGCGTGAGATACCCCAAGGGAATGAGCTTCTCGATCAGCGTCGCCGGATACCGCTCCGCTGTCTCGTGCTCTTCGACGAACGGCAAGATCTCACGTTCAGCAAACTCTCGAACAGCACGTCGGACAGCTTGCTGTTCTGGGGTCAGATCGAAGTCGGCCATCCGACTAGGAATGGTTACTGTTGTCATAAGGTTTCCAAGTCGCGTGCGTCACTCTCCATCGACCAAGCCCTAAGCAACCGCGCACTGACTACGCACGAGTCTTCACCCACGCAAGGGCGTCTGCCAAATCGACGGTTGCAGTCACGAGCTGTCGGATACGGTTTGACAGTTCATTCCCAGGTAAACGGTTTTCCGTAAAATCATCGGCCGTGGCGTACACATATCGCGGCACGATGTGGCATCGAAAATCAAACATCAAACTATTGGCTAAGCTCATCGGAGACATGTAACTGTTATGTCCTCCAGCCATACACAGCAGGCCGACTGGTTTTTCAGACCACGCGCGCCCCGTAAGTTCCACAAAATTTTTAATGGCGGCATTCAGGTCATAGTTGTATACCGGTGACGCAATCAACAACGCTTTCGCTGCAGCAACCTTTTCCGTTATCGGCACAATGGACGGATGGTTGTAACACTCCTTGCCGTCACAAATAGGCAAATCCCAATCTCTGAGGTCGACAAGTTCGTACGCAATATCCATCTCACGCGCCGACTCTCCAGCAGCACTAGCCAAACAATGAGACCGGCTGTCTGGGTTAAGCGAGGAAGACAAGATTAAAACAGGTGCCTGCTGATCAGTCTCAGTCATGGACGACAGTATAAGACCCGTTGACGTGAATTAAACGACGCCTCGGTCTCGAAGTTCATTAATGGCTGACCCTGAAAATCCTAATTCTTCCAAAATCACGTTTGTGTGTTCCCCTAATGCCGGTGCCCGAGACCGCACTCGCGCGGCTGTCACGGACAACGAAAACGGTGTCTCCGCGACAGGCACGTCCTCAGTCGAACCAGGAAAGGAAAGAGACGTCAGGAATTTGGTCGATTGAATATGCGAGAAATAAAGAGCCTGTTGTGGTCAAAGTACCGGTCCGGCAGGAATTCGAGCATCTTCCAACAACCGTAGAGCTTGCTCTGTGCTCCGTTCCGCACACCACCGAGCCATCCGTTCGCTCAGCAACTCACCATGGATACCACGAGCTTCGTCATCCACAAACCGACTATCTTCGAGCCAGTGTGTTTCACCCATCAAGACGGTCCACCGCTTAAACAATGGCTGCCCGATACATTGCACAATAATCCAACCGTCTTGCGTTTGATAGGCATCAGAAGGCCCCTGCGTTTGACTCCGATTCAGAGTCGCGTTTCGATTGGGTGCCAACATAGACTGCTCAATGAGTGATCCATTGGCAATGGTGAGCGCCGTCGCCAATAAGGAGGCTTTTACTTCCTGCCCCTGACCACTCTGTGACCGAGCCAAGAGAGCAGCCAAGGTTCCAATTGTCGCGACGAGCGCCGTTGAAAAATCTACGTACGGACAATACGTCTTTGTCGGCTCGCCAGGACGCCCGGACAAATACATGATGCCTGACATTGATTGACCAATCGCATCGAACCCAAGTTTGTGAGACGACGGACCTCCTGCACCAAACGCGGACACACTCGTTAAAATAATGTCCGGTTTGACAGCCGACAACGATGCGTAATCAAGATGAAGTTTTTTGAGTGCTGCATCAGGCAAATTCGCCACGACGACATCAGTCGTTGCGACCAGACGCTGCAGCACAACCTGACCCTCGCGACAATTCACGTCAAGAGTCATGGCCCGCTTGCCCCGATTGACCTGCAAATAGAAGCCACCATCCCCACCGCTGGTTACCGGCATAAGAAAACGGTCTTCACCACCACCGACTTTCTCAACCCGAATAACTTCCGCACCAAGGTCGCCAAGAAGCGCACTACAAAATGGTCCTGCGATATAACGACCGAAGTCGAGAATACGAATTCCCTGCAGTAAATCAGTCATAGGCACCAGCCAGGCAGAGACAGCCTCATTTGAGCAACTACGAGAGACACACCAAGACCTTTATCGACAGGTGCACAGCCCACCATTTACGGATATGTGCACAGTAGTTTGAAATGAGAACTACGAGGATTTTTAACACCGACCACTAACGACCGGAATCCTGGTCTCCATCGCGAGACCGCGCACCAGGACAATACGGACACATCTTACCGCCTCCAGAAAGTGCTGCAAGCGGTACTGGAACAGCAGCATCAACCAAGCCTCCCGAAAGGCCTTCACATGCTATCGAATGGTGATAAATAGTTTCACTGTCGACCACACCACCAACGACATACACCGTGGCAGGAGGAACATAGACTCGAGACGGGGTCGCACGGACGGTCAGTCGTTGCCCATTAACACGAACCCTTAGTTTCCTTGGCACTTCATCAACTGCCGGTCGGTGAAACGTGACGAGATACTGTCCGGTCAGTTCGTTCGCAATCCGCTGTAAACGTTCCTCAATACCAGACGTGGACGATACCTTGTACAACCGTCCGCCCGTATCATTGGGGCCTTTATCAAGTACCCGCTCACGTTCACGATTTTCCTGCATCCATCGAAACGCACCCGCACCCGATGTTCCTTGGCTTCTTTGCGAGTAGCGTTCGGGAAATCCCATAACGGTCCGTATTGTTGTTCTCGCCACCGCGTGCATCCCAACACCGTAGGCCCACAACCGATCGACCACAGCATTCGCATCTTGATCTCGCATTGCCTCTGGGGTACTACGCCCTCCCGAACCGAGCACAGTGCCGCGAATTGCTAAATCTGGAGCTCCGCGACCTTCCGTCGTAACCACCACCATCATCGGGCGGGCCGCCCGTCTCACCGCTAATTCGCGAGCCACCTCGTCAATTGCTCGCAGCAAATATGTGCTGGTCTGCGAAAATCCTGAGAATTCATCAGCCGCCAACAACAGGGGCTCAAGATCTGTTGTGTAATCAACAACGGTACGTCGCTCATCACCAAATGTCTGCAAGCTAATACGATGCCCCTTCATCGCCTGAAAAAACGAACGAAGAGCCTGTCGAAAATGCGTGACATTATTTCCGACCATACTGTCATCAACCAGTACGGCTAAATCAAAACCAACAATCGCCGGCTCGACACGAAGGACTTCCCGGCGGTCTCCATCCTCTTCAATTCGAAAATCGTCAGGGCCAAGCCCAGAGACCGGGCGATCATTTCGAAGAGCCGCCACGTAGACCTGGGCCTCTCCGGCTTGCAGTATTTGACCCTGTAATGACGCGGTGGGAAATGTAAGGCAGAAACTCCCTACCAGACAGACCGCAACAACCTTCACAATACGTGCCAGAGCCGTTGCTGACGATAACGATCCACTAAACGAGAAGGAGGTCATAGTGGCTCTTTCCGTCTCTAGCAAACGTAGATACAACCTGAAACGTTACGGCGCCGGGTGTACGGTCACCGTAACATTCGTTGGACTCACATAAACTGTGTCATCTGCAACAG
>CAZUZW010000089.1:0-7612 GCA_964624855.1 uncultured Vicinamibacteraceae bacterium | reverse complement strand
CTAGTTTCTTACTCATTAGTATTGTCCTCGCTATCGTGAGCCTTCGGCCCGTTCTTTGTCGAGTGCACGCGCGCCACTAAGGATATTGAACATTCCGTAGTTGCCTTCGTGGCAGGCGTATTCGACGACGTCGTATTGCTCGTTATCAAGATTGAAAGTGAAGACGCCAGTCCAGGGTTGTGTCCACACCGTTGGGTCATTAACTGTGAATTGGTACTCCAGCCTATTTTCTGCCGTACGTGTAAATCGCTCAGTCAACTTCATATCCGCGCTTGATCCTCGATAGTTCGTTTTACCGTTGAAATTATTTGTTTCGACGACAAGCGTATTCCCTTCCCAGTGTCCCTGTGGATCCCCGAGGTAGGTCTTGAGGTTTGAGTCAAGTGGGGTCCGGTCTTCCGTTGGAATGACCCGTGTTTCATGAATCATTTCTTTTTGAATTGCCACGAATCCAGGGCCTTGAACAATCTGCAGGCCGTTGTTGTAAATGGATGGCATCATGAGACCGGGTAACCCTCGGGTGATGCACCGCACATACGGCGTGAGATCTTCAGGGCCAGCAGAGCGGTTCTCTGTGTACAACGCTGCGGCACGACTCGCCTCGTCCGCCATGCGCTGCCCGTCGGGTGTTCGCTCAGGAAGGCGCCCGTTTGGTGGGTCGATGATCATGGCTACTTGGGTAGAGGGGGCGTTTTTGTCATAGCCCAACGTGGTGTCTCTCCATTCACGCTCATAGCCCCAAATACTGCCGAGCGTGCCACCTTCACGACGGCCAGCTGCTTCTTCGGCCGTTAGGTTTTCAACGTCCGCGAGATCTAGCGGACGTTCGAGCGGAATACCGTGCGCAGGATTACCCGTCCACACACCTTGCAGGTCCGGTTCGCCCCAAGGTGTTTGCGCCGCATCATAGGGTGTTGAGTCTGCGGTGTTTTCCGCGACGAAGTTTGAGTCAACACCGGCAAAACCAGATTCGACAACAGCGAGCCGTACATTGTCAGGGCCATAGAGAAATGCACGTTGTGCCGATGTTCGTGCATTTTCAGGAACCGTCGGGTCCTGTTGAAATTCGGCACCAGCGCTACGCATCTCGTTCGCCGCATTCCCAAGGTCATCAACGACAAACCCGATATGGTCGATTGCACGACCTTCGGTTGTTGCCGGTATGCCTTCTTCATGCTCCATGGCCAGTAGCCAGACGTCGCCGTATCTCAACCCGTCAAGCTGACCACGTAGACTGTCACGCTCGCCACCGAGCACGCTCTGGTACCACGCGAGTGTTTCGTCAGGGTCCGTTGAACTAAGGTGAATGTGGTGGAAGCCGAGGTAGTCAGAATCTTCAACTAGCTCGATCCGCGTGCCCCAGGGATCAAAAATGAACGCGTACTTGAAAAGCCCTGGTGCTTCCCGGACCATCTCACCGCCTTCAAACCGCTGAAGTCGCACGCCGGACCCACGCGACCCAACGGATTCAAGTTCTTCCATTTTTGCGGTGAGGTCTGGATACGAGAAGCTGATGTGATTCACACCGGTGCCTTGTGTGCTTCCTTGTGTTGCCTGTGGAACGAAGGTCACTTCAACACCGTGACAGTCCGCAGCATCGTCTCGGTCTGCAATCGGTTGGCAATCGAGGTGTTCCTCGTACCAACGAACCGACACCGCCGGAGCAAATGACGTTATGTGGACGTGGTGGTATTCCGCCTCAGCGGCATTGGCCGACGTCGCCGGCATTGCAACCAGTAACGCTGCGACGATTGGTAGCACCAAAGTAACGCGTGGCAAAGTTGTCGTCATGGTGTATTTCCTCATTTAACTCATTCCTTTATCGAGTAGGAACCCTTCGCAAATGACCGTACAGCAAATCCTCGGAATATTCGACGCATTTAAACTCAAGGACGCGAGCGTTGTCTTCAAGGCGACGATAGAGTGGCATACGGATCGTCCATGGGCGCGTGAACACCGTGTCATCGGTGAGCGTTGCCTCGTACATGATCGCGTTTCGTCCCATTGGTGTGTATCTCTCTTCAACACGCAGTGCGGCGCTGGCAAAGTTGCCGGCGCGGTCAAACCAGGCTTCTCCTGTGAATCCCTGTGCGTCGACAACGAGGGTATCACCGTCCCAGCGACCGTGTGATCGACCCATCCAGCTGTCGATGGGTGGCGGTTCGGGGTTGTCCTTATCCATGTGGATGGTGCGACTTGCTTCCGCGAAGCCGTAGACGACTTGAATTTTCTTGTCGCCCTGGATTATCTGAAATGGATAGGGTAAATAGGTCGCGCGAGGCACACCGGGCATGAAGCATTTTGCCTCGGGGTCATTGGCCATCCGGTTCTCAAAATTATCTTGCTTTTGTTGCAGGGCTTCCGGCCGATATGGGATCGATCCGCCCTCGACCACGCCTTGTCCAGGCGGAGTCGCGCCGATGGCTCCTAAGTCTGGATGGCCAGGTCCGGCTGGATGAGGCTCAAGGTCCCAGTGTGCGGTGCCCATCGCCTGCCAGATACCGTTAAGGTCTGGATGACCGTCCCAGGCGCGTGGCGCTTCACCGGTTTGCGCCGATACGGTCCCCGTGGAGAGTACGACCGCCGAGACAACGGCGACCAACAAGTTCTTCATCGTGATACTCCGATTTTTTTCTGGGCGATAAGCCACGTTCACTGGAATCATATCAGCCAGCTATCTCTCGGGTGAAATCGTCGTCGGGCGTGATTCGCCGCCTGGCGTTATGATTTCATGTTCATGGCGCTTTCTTTCAAAAGGGCGGGCGGCTGGTTTTTCTTGAATGTGCTGTTGTTGAGCGTGTCCGCTTGCGCAGAAGAACCGGCGGTAGTTGCTATTGATTTATCGGAAACAGAGGTTCGGCAGCCCAACGTTGTGTGGGTCGTTGCCGACTCGTACGATTCCAAAATCGACGACGTTCTTCGGAGCGGTTCGGGTTCGGTTGAAACAGCAGTACTGTCGCTTCCGACCAACGACGTGGGTTTGCTGCAGTCGACCCTCTTGACGGGTGTTGACGCTGATAAATTGGGGCTGGATGTCGCGGCCGGGTCTTACACGCATCCACCTCTGCCTGGTGTTACGGTGGTTGCGGAGAGCTTGCGGCGCGCAGGCTACTACGCGAGTCGTTCTGGACCTATTTTGCACGTGTTGTCAGAAGTGGCAGCCCATCTAGGCGAGTCCATACGGAGCGGTGGTCGATGGCCAGTGCAACCTGGCATTCTCGGTGCCTGGGATGATGCTGGGGCTGATGCAGACTGGCGAAACCGATTTAAGGATTGGGATTATCCGTGCACCGTCGCTTTCGGTTGTGGCGGGCCGGCTAATTCGAGCGAATATAAATTCTTTTCGTTGTTCACAGTTGCGTCGTCCGGCTCGTCCAACGACCCAGTAGGAATCGCCACGCTGTCGCGAGTACTAGACCAACTTGATGTAGATGGCCTGACTGCAGAGACGGCCGTGTTTGTTGTGAGTGTCGATTCTACCTCTCCACGCGTTACTGTCCGATGGCCGGTGGGACTTCAACCTGCCGTTGGGCTGCCGGAGACAGTCGACGTAGTCGATTTGGCTCCGACAACTTTGGCGCTAGCCGGGCTTCCAGTGCCGGCCCACATGACTGGACAGGCGTTGGTGGAACCGGTTTCGGTGAGATCGCCGTTGGTGTTGTCTGATGCCGACACGCGACATCCAAACGTTAGTGGACAGATGCGAGTGGCTGCCACGCCGGATGCGTATCCAACGGGTGGACTCTTTCACGCGGCACCGCGGGTAGAGCTTTGGTGTGATACGCCAGGGGCTACCATTGTCTACACCACGGAACGGGAGGAGCCGTTTTATTGGCGGCTATACGACGGACCGTTTCGCATGCGTTTTTGGGAGTTACGAGTGCAGTGCGGTCGGCTCGGGTACCGGGATAGCGAAATCATGACGTATGAGTTTGATATTGAGTAGAAAGAGTTGGCGTGTCTTTTGCCAAACTGGGAGGGCGTAATGAATCAGTGGGGTTTGCGAGCGTGTGCGGTGGCCGTATTAGTTGCGTTACTTCCACTAACGACTGTTGGTCAGGAACCCAAGACCGCGTGGGGACACCCGAACCTGCAGGGGGTCTGGACGAGTTCGACCTACACGCCCCTCGAGCGACCGGACAGCCTTGCCGACCAGGCATTTCTGTCTGAGGAGGAGTTGGCGTCGTTAAACGAGTTGCTTACAGGCGAGGGTGTGGACCCGCTGCGGGCTCGGAGCGTTCTCGCAGCTGACTCGGAGGAAGAGCGCGTCGAACGTACGCGGCAAACGCAGGAGAATATTCACTACGACAACTCGGTTTGGCTGCGTGAACAACAACCTAGGCAGTTGACGACAACGCGAACCTCGCTGATCGTTGACCCTCCGGACGGGAAAATCCCTGCACTGCTTTCCACGGCAGAAGAACGGGAGGCAATGCGTCGACAGGCGAGTCGATGGTTGGTTTACAACAATCCATCCCCATCCTATGACAGTCACCAAACACGTACGCTGCAGGAGCGGTGTTTAGTCTGGCGACACGAAGGACCTCCGATGTTGCCGGCTTCCTATAATGACCTGCTGCAGATTTTTCAAACGGAACATTATGTGGTGCTTATGCAAGAGATGCGTGCGAACAAGGTGCGCATCGTTCCTCTCGATGGCCGCCCACACATTTCACCCTCGATTCGGCAGTGGCCCGGTGACTCACGCGGTCGGTGGGAGGGCGATACGCTCGTTGTGGAGACGGTTAACTTTAATGACAAAGTTACGTTCAATGGCGCGAATGTTGGCCTTCGAGTGGTGGAGCGATTTACGCGATTGGACGGCGAAACGATCCGTTATCAATTCACGGTTGAGGACCCGACCACGTGGGTGCAACCGTGGAGTGCCGAGTTTCCACTGATGAAGCGTGACGGCCCACTTTACGAGTATGCCTGCCATGAGGGCAATTACGACATCCGGCACATTCTGGAAGTTGCACGAAACATAGAGCGTGGCGACACCCCGTAAGGCCTGGTCGGAGGCTCGGCCACGCCTACTGGTGAGTAGGATGGTGCTCAGTGTGTGGTTTTCCAGAAGATTTTCGTTCTTGCTTGCAACTAAAACCAATCCCGCTGACAATTGATGCCTCTGCGGGCTGAGGCTTCTGAGGGTCCGCGTGATGTAAGGAGAACTTATGCGCCTTCTAACGCTATTGCTCGTGTCACTTCAGATTTTGACAGCGCCGGACCCGGCACAGATGGAGGATGCTCCGGATCTTGGCTACCGTCCGGTACCGCATGGTCTCGAGATTCCGGATGATGTTGAAATGGGTGCGCCGTCGAGTGTTGGTTGGACCTCGACCAACAAGATACTGGTCTTTAATCGTGGGCCAAATCCTTTGATGGAATTTAATCCCGATGGCAGTTTTGTTCGAGCATGGGGACAAGGACAATACGATAGGCCCCACGGCATGCGGATTGACGGTCAAGGGAATATCTGGACGACTGACGTCAACGCCGACACGATCCGTAAAATGAATGCAGCTGGGGACGTACTGCTAACGATTACCCCTGATGATACGCCACTACTTGAGGAACCTACTGACCTGTACATTGGTCTTGAAGAAGAGATTTTTGTACTCGTCGGTCATGGACAGGGTGTACCGCGTGTGCTGAAGTTTGATAGCGCTGGAGAACTCGTGCAGACATGGGGCGGCCCGGGAACTGGACCTAGTCAGTTCGATACCCCACACTCCATCGTGGTTGACAGCGAGGGCTTGGTTTACGTTGCTGATCGCCAGAATCGGCGCGTGCAAATTTTTAACAGTGATGGGGATTACATTAAGGAATGGGCCTACAAGGGGCTGCCATGCGGGCTTTATATAGATGCTGATGGCCAGATGTACATGGTGAGTGGCTTTGCGGGAGAAATTCTCAAACTTGATGAGAATGGCAAAGCTATTGGCGCCAACGGTCAGCCAGGAAAAGGGCTTGGTGAGTTCGGTGAGGCGCACTACATGACTATGACGCCTAACGGGGACATCTACGTTGCTGATACCGTCCATCCGGAGCTGCACAAATACGTCCAGAAGTAGGATTGCACTGTGTGTGGGAAGTCCAGTGGTTCTCGTGTTAGGGGCACCGTCGTTCCGTTAAGCGTGGTGATGGGACTAGTGGTCGGTGTTGCCGGTGGACTCGCCAGTGAGAGCCAGTCAAACGAGTTAGCGCCGTTAGTGTTGGATTGGCAGGACGCTGTGTGGGTGGCGCCGGCCGATCGGCCCGGATTCCCCACGGGGATTCAAAATGCGCCGATCGTGACCGATCCCGAGACCGGGGGACCCACCTATCTTGCGCGGTTTCCAGCGGGTAGCCGCTTTGAGGCGCACTGGCACACTTTCACCGAGACGGTTGTTGTGCTTGCCGGGACCGTTGATATTGTTCTAGATGGCCAGCGCCGTACGGCAGACGAGGGTAGTTACATCATTATTCCGGGTAAAGTGCATCACGAATGGCATGTTCCAGATGATGGCGACGTGGTGCTTTTGGCTCGTCGTGATGGTCCTGCCGACTTTCACTTCGTCGAGCCCTAACACCAGACTTCAGAGTGTGCCGTGGTCGTGCTTACGATAAACGGCGGAGACTGGTAAGTTCTACTCGTTGCCGTGGTAGTGGCGATGATGTTGTTAGGGTCGTCATCTCGTCGGTCATCAGCGTGCTGATTCCGCGCGACCCGCTATTGCACTTTTCGTGATGTGGTATAGGACGTCAGTCCCGCGGCTCTTCCGGCCACTTTAGGGAGAAACAGAGCCAGAGAACTCGATGGTGATTTGAGGACGGACCCTAAGCATGCCGAGCATAACCGTGGGTGGTTCCACGCCGTAGTCGGTCATGTCGAGTCGCACCTCGCCTTCGATCTCGGCGCCCGTCCCGGCTGGTGTTATCTGGAGTGATACGGTCACCGCCTCGGTGGTATCCAGAATGGTCAGTGACCCGGTAGCCTGGGCACCTTGGGCCGTGACATCGTAACTCTCCATTTCGAAGGTGATCTCAGCGTGTTCGTCTGGACGCATCGTCTCCATCAAATGCTCGGTCATTTCTTCGTTTGGACACGTGAACTCAGCCACCGGTACTGTCAGCACCACTGCCTGTACTCCAGTCTCGAACCCGGGTGCTGTGTCACCGCCGCCAGTGGTCAGTGTGGCAGTGCCGGTCACTTCACAGGTCCAGCCCCGGATGGTGGAGTTTCCGGAGACGGCGAAATCGACAGTGGACTGGGCCGCGGTCTGAGGAACGGACCCGAAAGTAATTGCGATCGTAACGGCGAAACCAAGCAGGAGTTTCATGGTTGACATCCTTACAACCCGAAGCCGAACCCACTCTCACGCATCATGACCGGGTTCTTCCCTTCCATGATCAGGCGAGAGGTGATTTGGTCGACGGCTGCGGTACGCGTTTGTCGCATCGCTATCTGTAGTTCCGCATGCAGCAGGTCGATGACCTTTGCGGTGCCGTCCTCTCCAAAGCCACCGAGACCCCAGACATACGGTCGACCGATGCCGACTGCGTCGGCGCCGAGTGCTAGCGCTTTGAAGATATCTGTGCCGCGACGCACGCCGCTGTCAATGAAGACTGG
>CAZUZW010000088.1:6475-7656 GCA_964624855.1 uncultured Vicinamibacteraceae bacterium | reverse complement strand
CGGTCGGTTGTCACATCATTACGGCAACCACGAATGTTCTCGACAAGCTGAATCTGGTTAACAAGGATCTTTTAGAATACTCACTCGATACGGTGAAAATGTTCCGGAATGATGCGTTAGCTGCCGGTTATAGCATCGCGACGGCGCGCCGGACCGCGACAACTTAGCTGCCTGACACTGAAACTACTCAACTATTTGCTCATTGAGTATTACTGACTGAAAAAGGGAGGACCTGTGCGACCTGTGGAAACACTCGCAGTTATTGGTGGTGCTGGATACAAGGGGTGTGTGCTCGTACCCAAGCTGTTGGCGAAGGGGTATCGCGTCGTGGTGTACGACATCATGCTCTACGGTTCCGAAGGTTTGCCTTCAGACCCGCACTTGGAAGTTATCGACGGTGATATTCGTGACATCGATCACTATGCCAGTACGGTAAAGGGACAGGATGCCGTTATTAATTTGGCGTGTATTTCGAATGATCCGAGCTTTGCTCTGGACCCCGCCATTAGTCGATCAATTAATTTTGACTGCTTTGAACCGATGGTTAAGGCGACCGTCGACGCTGGAGTAAGTCGATATGTGTATGCATCGACCAGCTCGGTTTATGGTGTGAGTGACGCTCCGGATGTGACTGAGGAACATCCGTTGGTTCCGCTGACCGACTATAACCGCTATAAGGGATTGACCGAGCCGCTATTACTCAAATATCAGTCCTCAACCTTCACGCCCGTTATTATCCGTCCCGCGACGGTATGTGGATATTCGCCTCGAACACGGCTTGATTTAACGGTGAATATTCTGACCAACCACGCTATCAACAACCGAAAAATTACTGTGTTTGGGGGTTCCCAAAAACGACCGAACATTCATATTGATGATATTACCGATCTGTACGTGGACCTACTGGAACGGCCGGTGGAGCAGATTGGTGGCCAAATCTTTAATGCTGGATATGAAAATTTCTCGGTTGCGGAACTGGCACAGCAGGTTAAAGGTGTCGTCGAAGAGGAGTTTCCCGAGTTTGCTCCGATTCCTGTTGAAACGACGCCGTCGGATGACCTTCGCTCCTATCATGTTTCGTCCAAGAAAATATTGGATCAGTTGGGCTGGGCTCCTTCTCGGTCGACAGAAGATGCAGTGCGAGACTTATGCCGTGCGTTTCGCGATGGCCGCCTGCCGGA
>CAZUZW010000088.1:4694-6375 GCA_964624855.1 uncultured Vicinamibacteraceae bacterium | reverse complement strand
CACTTCGCCGGCATCGGCGACATTGTGCCTTCAGTAGAGCGTCCTGTCGACTATATGTCGACCAATGTGCTTGGAACTGTGCGGACGTTGGAAGCAGCTCGGCATGCCGGAGTGCAGAAGTTTGTTTATGCGGCGTCCTCGTCGTGTTACGGCATTGCTACGGAGTTGCCCACGACTGAACATGCGCCGATCGCGCCTGAATATCCGTACGCGCTCAGTAAGTACCAAGGAGAAGAGGCGGTGCTCCACTGGGGGCGGCTATACGATCTGCCGGTAGTCTCGATACGAATCTTTAATGCTTATGGTCCGAGGTCCAGGACCACTGGTGCCTATGGAGCTGTCTTCGGCGTGTTTCTTGCCCAGAAATTGGCTGGGAAACCGTTCACAGTCGTCGGCGATGGAAACCAAACCCGTGACTTTGTGTTCGTAACGGACTTGGCTCATGCGTTCTTCCAGGCAGCAGAATCAAGAAGGCATCAGGAGATTTATAACGTGGGTGCGGGGCGCCCCCAATCCGTAAACCGATTGGTTGAGTTACTCGGTGGTGAAGTCTCACATTTACCGAAACGACCAGGGGAACCTGACTGCACGTGGGCAGATATAACCAAGATTCAGGCCGAGCTCGATTGGGCGCCGCGCGTTTCGTTTGAGGAGGGCGTAGCCACAATGGTGGATTGCATAGACTACTGGCGGGATGCGCCTGTCTGGGATCCAAAATCGATTGAAGTCGCGACGCGCAGCTGGTTCGCGCTGCTGGACACAAAAAACTGATGACCATAAAGCCACCGGAACATCAATATCAACGTAAGGTAAAAACCCGCGAGGAGTTGCGCGAGATTATAGGTGCTCCACCGCGGGCCAAGTCAGTGATCATGTGTCACGGTGCCTTCGATTTAGTGCATCCCGGCCATGTTAGGCACCTTACATATGCGAAAAGTAAGGCCGACCTTTTGGTTGCGAGTCTTACCAGTGACGCCCATATCTCAAAAGCTCACTACCGTCCTTTTGTTCCCCAACAGCTGCGTTCCATGAACTTGGCGGCACTTGAGGTAGTGGACTACGTCATCGTCGATGAGAATGAGACTCCGCTTGAGAACATTGAATTTTTGAAGCCGGACTTTTTTGCCAAAGGTTATGAGTATTTCGATGGAGGGGTTCATCCGAAAACAGAGCAAGAGATTGCCGCATTGAGCAGTTATGGTGGCGAAGTTATTTTTACGCCTGGCGACGTTGTTTTCTCGTCCTCGGCATTTATCGAATTAGCGCCGCCAAAAATTGCCGCTGACAAATTGACCACGTTGATGAATTCGGAAGAGGTCACGTTGGCAACGCTGCGTGACGGCGTCGAGTCTCTAAAGGGAATCAGTGTTCACGTGCTGGGCGATACCATTTTGGATTCATATGTTTACGGTAGCCCGATCGGAAGTAGCGCGACAAAGACGCCGACATTGAGCATTAAATATGAACGCCAGGTAGATTTTGCCGGGGGGGCAGCAATCGTGGCCCGTCATCTCAGGGAGGCAGGTGCCGAGGTGCTGTTTTCTACAGTGATGGGAGATGATGATCAGAAAGATTTTGTGCTTCAGGAGATGAAGACGCACGACGTTCGGTGTGAGGCTGAGGTCGACAAGACCCGAGTTACGACCCAAAAGAGTGCCTATATTGCTGGTGGTTATCGTCT
>CAZUZW010000088.1:3513-4594 GCA_964624855.1 uncultured Vicinamibacteraceae bacterium | reverse complement strand
GAAGCGAGATTTGCTTTGGGTGACCAGGATTCCGTTATTCGGCCGCTCGCGTTGGAGCTATATAAGCGAGCAAAATGTCGAACCCTAATCCTCAAGCTTGGTGAGCGAGGTATCTTGACCTACCGTGCACCTAATCCGGATGTTCGCTCATTTTTCACGGTCGATAGTTTTACGGAGAAAGTGGTTGATCCTATTGGCGCCGGAGATGCCCTGTTAGCGTATGCGACGCTGGCCTTGGTCGCTACTGGTTCGCAAGTGATTGCGTCGATTCTTGGCTCCATTGCTGCGGCTATTGCCTGCGAGCATGAAGGAAATCAACCCGTTTCTCCTGCGGAAGTTCTCGATAAGCTCGACGTACTTGAAAAGCAGCTTGATTACGTATGAAAGTCGTTATTGTTGGCTTGGGTGTTCAGGGGAAGAAACGGCAAGCGATTGCCGGACGCGATGTAGTAACCACCGTCGATCCGATTGGAACCAACGCTGAATACCGAAGTATCGACGAAGTGCCGCTGGACTCGTACGATGCCGCGTGCGTTTGCACGCCCGATGAGACCAAACTCGACATTCTCAACTACCTGCTCGGCCACGGAAAGCATGTGCTCGTCGAAAAGCCGCTAGTTGCGGATGATGAGTCTGCATTGACGAATCTCTCCGAACTTGCAAGGTCTAATCGAGTTGCTTGTTACACCGCGTACAATCACCGGTTCGAACCACATATTGTGTCTCTGAAGGCTTTACTGGATGCTGGCACGCTCGGCAGGGTGTACCTGGTACGTGGGTTTTACGGTAATGGGACCGCCCGCGATGTGCGGAATTCGCCGTGGCGCGATCACGGGTTAGGTGTGATTTCAGATTTAGGGTCGCATTTACTCGACATTTGCGCGTTTTGTGCTGGTCGTCCGACATCAGATCCTCTGGTGTGGAATGTCAATCGCTTTGAGAATCGATCTTTTGATCATGCATTGTTTGGTTTTACAGGTTCGCCCACCCTTGAGCTAGAGATGACCATGTTGTCGTGGAGAAACAGTTTTCGGTTCGATGTTTTTGGCGAGCATGGTAGTGCTCACATCGACTGTTTATG
>CAZUZW010000088.1:0-3413 GCA_964624855.1 uncultured Vicinamibacteraceae bacterium | reverse complement strand
TTTGAGGTTGTTGCCTATGATTCAGATGCGGCTCTCTGTGGGCAGTTGCGGGCCGCTCAGCCACCCATAGTTGAACCTGAATTAAACAATTTAATAGCCCAGCATACGGAACGCCTGATCTTTGAAAGCTCGGCGAAGGCGTTGGTGTCGTGTGACGTTGTTTTTGTCACCCTTGATGTTCCAGTGGATGTTGATGGGTATAGCGATCTGACCGGAGTGCGAGCGCTATACGACCAAATTGTGCAACACGTAAAGGCGGATACCACGATCGTATTCTTAAGCCAGTTGCCACCTGGCTTCATGCGTTCATTGGTGTCTGGTGAGAACCCAGGTCGTATAGGATCGGACCGTTTATTTTGTCAGGTTGAGACTTTAATTTTTGGCCGGGCAGTTGAACGTGCGTTATATCCGGAACGATTTATCGTGGGTTGTGCTGACCCGCAGATACCTTTAGTCGGACCCTACGCGGATTTTCTTCAGGTATTCGGGTGTCCGGTCTTGCCAATGAGGTATGAAAGCGCCGAACTCGCAAAGATTTCGATAAATATGTTCTTGGTATCGTCGGTTACGACGACCAACACGTTAGCTGAGGTGTGTGAAGCCGTTGGTGCGGACTGGGCGGAAATTGCACCGGCCTTAAGACTGGATGCTCGAATTGGACCGAAGGCCTACCTTAATCCAGGGTTGGGTCTTGGTGGGACCAACCTTCTGAGGGATCTTGTGACGATTCGAGAGTTAGCGGACGAACGAGGGACTCACGCTGAAGTGGTCGAGACGTGGCTACTTGATAGTAAGTATCGCCGTGATTGGGCCCGCCGTTTAGTGGAACCTGAACTCGCGTCGCTGGACGACGGTCTCGTGGCTGTGTGGGGGCTTGCCTACAAAGTCGGCACGGGTTCAACGAGACATTCTCCAGGTTGCGCACTGGTCGAGTCGCTGGCGAAAGTGCAGGTGCGTTCGTACGACCCAAAGGTTCGTCTTGGTGGAGTCGCTGGTTCGAATGTGTTCGAAGCGAGCAGTGAGCTTGAAGCGGTCCAAGACGCTGACGTACTTGCGGTTATGACGCCCTGGCCGGAGTTCAAGACCGTTGCACTCGACTCCGTTAGAAAGGTCATGCGCGGTCGGCTGGTCCTCGATCCCTACGGTGTTTTAGACGAACGACAGTGTCGCAGCTTAGGGTTCGTTTACCGTACGCTGGGCACTCCTGCTACTAGTGAGCTCCATGTTGCATCACCGTAACACCGATGGCGAACTGCCACGCCGGGTGGTGGTTCTAGGCGGTACCGGCTTCTTGGGTCGAGCGACCATGCGCCAACTTGCTGACCGCGGTGTCGACATGTTGTCACTGGGTTCAGCTGATGTTGACTTGACTCAGCCTGAGGCGGTTGAGCAACTTCGCGGCTGTCTCAGTGTAGATGATGCCGTCGTGTTTGCTTCGGCCATTACACGTGAAAAGGGGCGCGACGTCGAGACGTTTACGAAGAACGTTTCAATGGCGGTTCACGTTGCCAAGGCTTTGACCATGGTTTCTTGTGCCCACATCCTTTACCTCAGCTCAGATGCTGTCTACGAGGACGTGGCATCTCCAATTCATGAACGAACGTGCAGTAATCCCTCGGACCTCTACGGATTAATGCATTTAGTTCGAGAGCGGATACTGGCAACCTCGATGAGTCATTTAGACACACGGTTTGGGGTGTTGCGGCTTGCTGCCATTTACGGAAGCGGAGATACACATAACAGTTACGGTCCAAATCGCTTTCTACAGGATCTGAAGAACGGTGAGTCGATCACGCTTTTTGGTGAGGGCGAAGAACAGCGAGACCATGTGTTTGTCGAAGACGCAGCCCGGCTAATTGTTCTGTGTCTCGTCCATCGGAGCGAAGGGTTGTTAAATCTTGCGACGGGGAAGGTTGTGTCGTTTCTAGAAGTCGCTCAGGCGCTAGAACGCCTCAGGGCGGCCCCTACCGAGGTTACCCATAGTCCACGAGCGACACCAATTACCCATCGTTATTTTGATGTGAGGGCCCTACGTGAGGCATTTCCATCGTTTGAATTTACTTCTCTTGACGATGGGTTGGCCCAGATGGTTGGTGTGACCGATACCTGAGTCGACTAGGTCGGGTCGCTAATGAATTAGAGAAAACGCATGTTAACCATGCTGAAAGCTGCCGGTTACTCACGACTAACGCGAGATGATGCCATGGGTGCCGACCCGCACGCCGTCGTTTTGTCCTACTAGTAATCGGCGCAAATCAGGAGAAGCTTTTTTTACCACCGCTTCTGGCCATTCAGGAACGGTTTTCAGTGGTGCGGCCCAGCTGGGCCGGTAAGATTGAAAGAGACTGGGTCTCGGACGGCCAGAACCCATGACACCGCCTGCATGGATCGTGAGATTGTGGAGCATGACCGCATCGCCGGCTTTAGCAAGCACTATGCAGGCATCGTTAGCGAACTGTTCCAAAGGACCGTGTGTGTTTGTCCACGCCAGTTTGTGACTTCCGGGTACTACCCACAGTGGGCCTTCGTTTATTTCGAGGTCGATAAAGTAATGACCGACGTTACACCATGACGCACAGCTGTTTCGGTAGTCTCCGTCTAGAGGGTCTGGTCGGTAGTCTCGGTGTAATCCTTGGCGACCTCGCTTTTTCTTGTCGGCGTTCACATCTCGCCACTCGGCATACACTGATTTAAAGAATTTGAGATGTTCGCCATAGCATCGCCGGAGCGGCTTGAGTAGCTTGGGATTTGTGATCAACTGTTCCATGTGTGGTCCTGGCCAACGTTCAATAAAGTCGTACCGATCCACACCTTCCACCTCGGATCGGACACGAGCGATGTGGTCCGATGAAAGAATCTGCGGTAGAAGAACGAAGCCCTGCTCACTAAAGTGTTCTTGCTGCTGATCGAGCGTCATGCACTCAAAAGTCGCTCGATGAAGAATCGTGGGTGTTTGTTGTGAGTTCATTAATGATCGCTGCAATCGTCGAGGAACAGTATGTTCGCCTCGTTTGTAACACGATGTTGTTCACTGAATCGTATCAGTATCCTCAGGGCGACCTTTTTTACGATGTCAAAGCGTAACTTCTGGGCATCATTGCTGGGAGGCAAGCTGTGATGCCGACGTTATGGTCTCGATGGAGGATCCGTGCGGCTCTCGCTCTACTAAGCGTCGGCCTGCTGGTCGGTGTGGCCAGTCGAGTCCTCGACGGTGATCCGGCGAAAGGTATTAACGTGCGGTGGCGTGCGGATGTGACTGACGCCGAACGCCTTCAGTTGGAGGCGCAGTTTTTCCTTCGAGGGGAACGACTAGAGGAGAGTACGTTCGGCTACGACTTACTGGATGATTCCAATGAGAACATCCAAGCGTTAGTTGAGCATCCGGCCGTTGACGATACCCACCATATCGACCG
>CAZUZW010000087.1:0-7676 GCA_964624855.1 uncultured Vicinamibacteraceae bacterium | reverse complement strand
GAACCGACGGTCACTATGAGTGACGCGTACACCGTTACGTCCACAAAAACAGACCTCTGGTCCAAGTAATTAAAAAACAGAGTAGTCGCTCCAGTGAGAACATAAACCAACGTTGCTACTTTTCCGAACAACGATGGCCTGAACGTAAACCGCGCGATAGTAAAATTTACTACTGCTACTGTTGCGACAATGATAACGTCTCGACTGATTACTAGCACAGTCAACCAGATGGGAAGTTGATTCGCCAAACCAAGTCCAGGAACTGTCAAGACAACGAAGGTCGACACTAGCAGAAGTTTGTCTGCCATCGGGTCAAGCAGAGCACCTAGCTCCGTACGCTGCCCCGACCATCTGGCTATGAGGCCGTCTAAGGAATCCGTAATGCCTGCGACAATAAATGCAATCAACGCCCACCCACTATGGCCATAGATCACAAGGATAACTATCGCTGGAACCAGTAATAACCGGCCAAGAGTCAGTTGATTAGCAAGGGTTAAGGCCGCCACTCTCTTAAACCTATCTTGAATTAGAAATAAGATCAGAAAGACGACCAATCACTTCGGTGACCTCCAAGCCTGTCACCGCTCTCGAAGGCTGAAACTTGCCGTCCTCGACCTCCGTCAACAGACCTGCTTCTACAACGCGCCGAGCCGCAGGGTAGTTGAGATGAGCCTCACTCATATCAGAGAAATTCAACGCTGTACCGGAAGCAAAGTCACTCACTCCGAAAGAATTCAACTCTAGTAGGTCAAGCATATTAACCAAGACCTCAGCTAATTCTCCCCGACGGATCAGACTTGATGGGTCGAATCGATAAGCAGCGTCGACATCCATTATCCCGACGGCCACTACAGTTTGAATCCACTCACTTCCCCAATGTTCACGAGTGTCAGTAATAATCACCGGCTGCGTTCCGGTCTGCAAAATAAGCTCAGCAAATCGAACACCAATTAAGACGGCTAAATCCCCTCGCGTGGCGCTGGCCGTCGAAGAAATCTCGCCAAACTGCCGCGGAAGTCCAGACAGAAACAACAACTCCCGAACACGATTCACATTTTGAATTGCCACGTCGTTAGGCTCGACCTCAACAGCACGCTCATAGCTGCTCAACGCAAAGTCTAAATCGGCATTCAGCTCGTGAATCTCTCCCAATAATATAAACGCTTCGACATCCAGTGAATCCAGCCTGACCGACTCTTCTGCATGACCCAAAGCCTCGACTAAGTTGCCCTGACCTCGCTCGACTCTCGCAAGCTCTAAATGTAAGAACGCACTGTCAGGGGAGGCAGCGATAATCTGCTCATAAACACTTCTGGCGGCATCGAAATCGCCACTAGCTGCGGCTGCCCTAGCAACGCCAAGCTGTTCAGTGACAACTGTGAACCGGAGGCCTTCTACCTCTCTTGCTACTCCTGGCAAACCAGGTTCAACCGCCAAAGCCGCTTCAAAAGAACTAATCGCGTCCCGAAGACGATTCAAACCCAGCATTGCTTGGCCTCTACCCACCAAGCCAGACACATACGTGGGAGCCATCTCAGTGGCACGCGTAAAATATTCGTCAGCCTCTCGGTAATTCTCTTGTCCAAGCTTCACCCATCCCAAGCCGGTGATGGCTGGGTAAAAACTAGGACTCTCAGCGAGCAACGCCGTATATCGAGCTTCAGACCTCAAAAGATCACCCAACTGCAAATAAGTCCAGGCTTCTTGATGAAAACTGGCTAGTCTAGTGCCTTCATATTCTCCAGAAACCGATGGAAAGAGAAATGTCGGATATGCAGGATCAACAACAATCGGTAATCGAGCAGCACACGCACCTGAAACGAACACCAATAGAATTGCGACAAAACTACGCCGCATCATCGATAGCCCACTTCTTTCGCGATCTCGTCCATTCCAGCCTTTGTCTTCCCGCAGTCACCGCGATATCACGCTGCCAAGCGTTAGTTCGACCAACATTTTGTTTCTTCAACTGTATCCGATGACTATCAAGCATCTGGCTTGCCCAACTAGCAGCGTATGCCCTCGTGTGTAACACACAGGCCAAACAAAACATCCGAATTAAAGACGAAGCCAAGACTCAGCCGGAAACGACTCTTCCGTCCCGACGTTATTGCAACCAATCGAACCGATAACTTGCGCTTACCTTGCAGGTTAGGCTTAGCACTTCTACAAATCTAAATTGATTCTAACACGCTGTCCCAAGACACACTTCCAGCTCTTATCAGAATCGGATGGTCTGCACGCACATCAATGATTGTTGAGGGAACGGCAAGGTCTGCTGCCCCTCCATCAAGTAAAACTGAAAGGCCACTACCAATAGCCGTTCGCGCTTCTAACGCAGTATGAGCAGGACGTTCTCCAGTCCGATTTGCGCTCGTCGCTGTGATCGGAGACCCCAGTGAGGCTGCGAGCTCACAGGCAATCAGACTGTTTGGCACCCTCACCGCCACGGTGTCTTGCTCCACCAACGCGGTTCGAAATGACTCCGAATACATCTCTATAACCAGCGTCAGCGGTCCTGGCCAAAATCTCTCTGCCAAAAGTCGTCCAATTCTTGGGAGCTTACCGAGGCACTCTTCCACCTGCGCTATGTTTGCCGCTACCAACGGCACCTCACGAGCAGGCGGGCGTCGCTTCGTTTGAAAAAGACGTCCTAATGCCTTTCCATTTGTGGGATCTACACCTAAAGCGTACAACGTGTCTGTGGGGTAAGCTATCAATTCACCCTGTTTCAACGCTCTCGCCGCTGAATCTATGATCGAATGGTCGGGCTCACTAGGATCAACCAAATACGAGACAGTGCTGTCATTTGGCATAACTACTAGGTCGGATCGACGAAGCCACGGGTAACCACAGAATGCCCCTGAGTCATCGCCATCAGCTGTTATCCGGCCGCGACAACTAAAGAAACTAGACCACCGCTATCAGAACGAAACAAACAAACCTTTGGACTAAAAACGGAGGGGAGCATTGTCACCCGCCGAAGAACTAACATGGATCGTATCGATAAACTGCACACGGTGAGGTTCCGTTTGCATAACTAGCGAACTCGTTCTTGCCCCTTCCGCAAAGAATCGCACACCCTTCATTAAAGTTCCTTCGGTAACACCAGTCGCAGCAAAAATGACTCGCTCTCCGGACGCGAGATCTTTAGCTTTGTAGACCCTAGTAGGATCTTCAATCCCCATAGTCTGGGCACGCTCTTTCTTTTCTGGCGTATCGATTACCAACCGCCCGAAGATCTCTCCATTTAGACACCTCATCGCAGCAGCGGCCAAAACGCCCTCCGGGGCACCACCGATACCCATTGCCGCATGAACTCCGCTTCCGACCAAGGCAGCAGAAATCGCGGCTGAAAGGTCTCCGTCTCCGATCAACCTTATCCGAGCTCCAACTGCTCTAATCTCAGCAATCAACTGTTCATGGCGAGGACGGTCTAACACGACTACCACCAAATCCTGAACCGTACGCTTTAAGCACGTCGCGATCGCTCTGAGGTTTTCAGCGACCGGTGCATCCAAGTTCACTGCATGTTTTGACCTCGGACCGACAACTAACTTCTCCATATAGATATCAGGAGCATGTAGAAGGCCGCCTCGCTCGGCAGCGGCCAAGACAGCAATCGCATTCGCTGTGCCTGTTGCGCAGAGATTAGTTCCCTCTAGCGGGTCGACTGCAATATCTATCTCTGGAAGCTCAGTCTTGCCGTTAACGGCCGCTTCCCCGACACGTTCACCAATAAAGAGCATCGGCGCCTGGTCCCTCTCTCCTTCTCCGATAACAACGCGGCCATCAATAGGAACACGGTCGAGACAGCCGCGCATAGCTTCTACTGCTACTTGATCCGAACGGTGTCTATCCCCCAAACCCATCGTGTGTGAGCATGCAATTGCGGCCTGTTCAACCACATCAAGAAACGCCAAAGATAGATCTGCTTGCTTCAACTTCACTCTCCCATGTCTATGACACTGTTTTCATTACGCCGCCCGTGCAAAAAGATCAAACTGGCGGCAATTCACATCGGATCGGTTTGTCGACGCGGTACCCAAGAACATAATCCGCCTGCATGAGCTTATGAATCTCTCGAGTACCTTCATAAATAACTGCACCCTTACAGTTTCGATAATAACGTCCTACTGGGTATTCATCTGAATAACCATTGGCACCATGGATCTGAACCGCGTCTCCTGCAGCCCGCTCAGATGCTTCAGTCGCAAACCATTTCGCAAGACCTGTTTCTCGAGTATTTCTTCGACCTGTATTCTTCATCCAACCAGATCTCAGCCACAGAAGGCGCGAAGCCTGGTAGTCCGATTCCATCCTCGCAATCATCTCTTTGACCAACTGATGTTGTCCAATCGCGACACCGAACGTTTGTCTTTGGTTCGCGTACTTACTGCTGGCGTCGCGACATGCCCTGATCAATCCGGTTGCACCTGCAGCTACACTTAACCGCCCTTGGTCAATCGCAAACATGGCTATTTTGAATCCCTCTCCTTCCTTGCCCAACATATTTGCGTGCGGAATTTCAATATCGTCAAATTTGATAAATCCTGTGTTACCAGCAAGTATTCCCCATTTTTCCTTCAACGAGCCGCTTGAAAAGCCAGAGAACCCTCGCTCGACAATAAACGCACTAATGCCAGAAGCATCCCGCCTCTGTTTCTTCTCTCGATCGGTCCAAGCGAATACCAAAAAATGATCAGCTACATCCGCAAGAGAAATCCACATCTTCTCACCGTTTAGAATCCAACAATCGCCCTTCTTAACTGCAACTGATAGCATGCCTCTAACATCACTGCCGGCGGCGGGTTCCGTGAGACCATAGCTTCCAATACGTACACCATTCGCTTGGGGAACCAAATAACGTTGACGTTGCTCCTCAGTCCCCCATGTAAGTAAGCTCAGACTGTTTAGTGCTGTATGCACGGAGATGATCACCCGTAGGGATGTATCGACATACTCCAGTTCCTCACAAATTAGACCTAAACTGACATAATCCATTCCCGCCCCACCGTAACGCGTGGGGATACACAGCCCGAGCAGGTCAAGATCTCTCATCTGCTCAAGAATCTTCGGATCGAAGCGATGATCACGGTCGAGATCGTGAATCTTCGGACCGATTTCATGAGCGCCCCACTCGCGTACAGCCCGTTCTAGAAGTTTGTGTTCCTCTGTAAACTCAAAATCAATCATTTGATCATCGACTCCATTGTGAAACTTTTTCCAGAGACGACACCGCCACCCGTATCAAATATGTAGCTTCTCAGATTCACTTTCGTCTAATAACAACCAGGTCGCCGCGCTCAACACTTAGTTGTCGAACCGCACTCCCAGAATTTACCGCGAATTCAAGCTGACCCGTACTTCCAAAAATCGCACTCACATCTCCGTCATGTATGTCGGCATAAACTTCTACAAGACGGCCAACCTTATATTCACCCACCTCAATTTGAATACTCCCAGCCTGGGCGTAATTCTCAAATGTTCTACGGTCAATGTTCGATACCAAGTTACCAAAATGGTCAATTCGCAAAACCTGCCCCACCAACGTCCCATCCACCCTATTCACTGTCGGAATATCTAACAACTGATAGTCCGTCACCGGTCTACCGAGAGCCGACAACTGAATATTCTTGCCCAGCCAACCTGCTGCCGGCGCAAATCGATCTCGACCTTCAAACGTCTTGCTAACAGTCGCTCTCGCATAACGACGTTCCGAGAGTTCAACGACTTTTACCTTAGAGTCTTCCCCGAACACTGGACCAAGTACGCCATTGTCTGGAGCGATAAACCGATAGCTTCCCGATTCGACCGCCAACCCTCGTCTTTTAGAGCCAACACCCGGATCGACCACAACCAAAAAAACTGTTCCTGAAGGAAATAGGCGATAAACCGCCGACAGTTCCAGACTTGCAGCAAGCACATCATGAGGCGGAACATCGTGAGAAATATCAACCAGAGTCGCATCGGGACAGATTCCTAGAATTACCCCTTTCATAGCACCCACGTAATGGTCTCTCAAGCCAAAATCTGTTAGCAAGGCGATGATCACTCGAGACATTCCCTTGACTCCCATACGAGAGAATAATTAGCAATAAAAAGCGAATTCACTCTGGTCGAGCTAAAGGTTTTCTAAGGACAACCTCCCGCATCCTAGTCGTCAACAAGAACGAATTGCTAACCGCCAAACCATCAAACAAATTCACAAAGGTTCGACTATGCCAAACTCTCGGCGTCGGACGTTCCGTAATCACTGGACGATAGCGGAGTCTCATCTCATCTACGATCTCATACTGTACGGGCCTGGAGGATCTCCGCAGGTCGGCCCCATGACACAACAAGGTCACTCCGCCTGGTTTCAGAACTCTTACAATCTCAGAAGCAAACGTCTCAGCGAACTCATCACTGAGGTAGTCAAAAACATCCCAACATAGAACGCCGTCCACGGAGTTGGTTGAGTTATTTAGTTGCCGATTTCCGAGACTCCGCCTATCAATCGCGAGCTCTTCGCCACCATTTGAGCTTCCAGGCTCCAGCTGAATCTCGTTATTCGACCACCACGTCTCCGGGTTGGACAACACATCCTGTACGTGTAACTTGCAACCCAACCGACCACCCAGAAACATAACATTCGCGCCAACTGCTGGACCTAGGTCTAGAACAACCACCGAGTCACGTCCCTCAAGTGCAGCCACAAACTTGGAGACTCCTAGAGTTGCAAAGACGTCACCGGGGTCAGGCGTCCCAAAGGCCATTTAGCCTCCGTTTAGTCAACCTCAAATGCAAACATTCAACTCAGAAACTACCTGTCTCAAACGCACCACTTCCTGAACTCCAGCCATCCGTGTCAATGTCCTCGGTCTTTTAAAAAAACTGCGAAATAGAGCGGAAAACTTCACTGCCGTAACAGGCTCACTTGTAAGCAGAGGTCCTCACTTAGTTCGACCATGTCTCAGTGTGCAGTATTAGCGGCTGGCGCCGAGGCGGTGGCTGATTTTGAATTACCTTTGGACTGCAACGATTCCGACGACCGCGCAGCAGAAGCTCGAGCGCTTGTCTCAGAGTCCTGTGGCGCCTTATGAGCCTGCATATCTATACTTCCACGAAATTGGGCCCCTTCAGAGATCGCAATCGTCGGTGCAACAATATCGCCTTCGACAGTTCCATTCTCTCGAATATTAATCTTCTCACTCGCCGTGATGTTTCCAGTTACATTCCCCATCACTACGACTGACTTGGCAAATACCTGAGCATTGATCCGCCCGTTCGGGCCGATCGTCAGAACGTGGTCTGGCAACTCAACCTCGCCATCAACCTTTCCTTCTATAGTCAAGTCTTCGCTACCACTTAATTCACCCTTGATGATCACCGACTTTCCAATGTTAACAACTTCACCTTCCAGTGGCCTGTCCGATAGACGCCTCGCGTGACTAGCAGCCGCCGTCGGCACTTTAGAATCACTGGACACCGCTGGACTTTCAGATTTTGCTGGTTCCTCCCGTTTCCACATCAAGCACTCTCCACTCTTCCGCCGAGGATCCGATCAGCTGTAAGACGGCATCCTGTAAGCCTATTTTTGTTGAGTATAAGGGAGGGTTCATAATCCTGTCTAGCCCTTTCATTGCTGACGGTTAGAGCCAGTGATAAGATCGAAAACGAATGCGGATTTATCT
>CAZUZW010000086.1:2000-7731 GCA_964624855.1 uncultured Vicinamibacteraceae bacterium | reverse complement strand
CGGCAACACCTCAATTGGGGCCCCTTCGATTCAATATTCTCGACTGGTATGTCACGCGAACCTATTTCGCCATAGCTGGAATATCCTTTGTCGGACTACTCGGAATATTTTATATCTCTACCTTTATAGATTTGTCGGACAAGCTCTTTAAAGGTGAGACGACGACCTCACGGCTTGCGGAGTTTTTCTGGTACGCCACTCCACAATTTTCCTATTACGTACTGCCTATAGCAGGACTCGTTGCCACACTCGTAACGATTGGGTTGCTAACTAAAAGCAGCGAACTCACCGTTATGAAAGCCTGTGGAATTAGTCTCTATAGGGCGGCGCTTCCCATTTTCCTTGTTAGTCTGCTCTGGAGCAGTGTCCTCTTTGCCATGAGCGAGAGCATTTTGGCAACCTCAAATCGCCGAGCGGAAACAATTAACGACGAGATTCGAAACGGCCCATCTACCGTAGTTGACGTTTTTAATAACCGATGGATGGCCGGAGACGAGAACACAATTTATAACTACCTCTCCTTTCGACCAAACGGCGACGAATTTGAGAATCTGTCCGTTTACCAATTTCAAGGACGCCCTTGGCAGTTAGCTCGACGAACCTTTGTGGAGAGAGCAAGTTTTTCTGAAGATGAGACAAACTGGGTGGGAGAGGGTATTTGGGAGAGGGACTTTACATCCTCTGGACCGGATAACGGCGCCCTTGCCTCAAACAATTTCCAGAAGCTCACATTTCTAGAGACCCCTAGTTTTTTTAAAACCGAACCACCCGACGCAGAGTTAATGAACGTAAGAGAGCTAGATGATTATGTAGAAGAATTGACTGCTGGTGGTTTTGACGTCCGTCAACTTGTTGTTGAACTTCACCGAAAGATCTCGTTTCCCTTTGTGACTTTAGTCTTAACTTTGATTGCTATTCCCTTCGCGGTGACCATGGGGCCGAGAGGTGCATTGTATGGCGTTGGGGTCGGGATTTCCCTCGCGTGTACCTATTGGGTTGTAATGAGCATTTTCGGTGCAATCGGGAGTGCTGGTATGCTTGGGCCTGTCTTAGCGGCTTGGGCTCCAAACCTACTCTTCGGCGCCTCCGCCGCCTATCTGCTGCTGACGGTTCGAACCTAAACAGCGAAATCGCTTATCGCGTCTCTAGTTGAACACCTTCAATCCTTAACTCCCCATCCATTCCTGGCGAAGCATTAACCAAGTCTGCCACGATGAGAAATGTATCCATTTCTTCGATTCGTAGAGTTTCTCTCGCCATTGGAACCGTTGATGTGAAACGGCTAAACGGTATTGTTACAGTGCGCGGCTCTCGATCAGCATAGAACGACGCCCTCCACCTAATATCTTCAGAGCTAGTTCCGTCACGAAATTGAACAGAGACACGAAGCGGCCGATCTGCCCTAACGATTAGCGACACAGTGTTTAATTCTTGGCGGCCAACTCCATCGAGTGCCCGTACCGCTGCTGCATACGAACTAGCAATTTCAGAACCGGATAATCGATACCGGAATACAAGTTCGTTTGAACCCGTGATCACGCCAGCCGTGCTTCCGTCGTCTGCCTCGGAGGTCCAAGCCCCTTCTTCTGTCCCGAGGGTAGGCATTAAATCCATAACTTCTGTCGGAGAAAAAGATTCGCGCCTCCGAAACCCCTCTGAGGCGCGAATCCGAACCGGGTTTCCAACAATCCATGGCACTGCCCCGTCAGGATCAAAATCATTAACAAGGACCTCTACTCGATACACACCTGCTTCCGAGACCCGGTAGCGGAGGCTGGAGTCCAGGGTTCTATGAATCGGTCTCCCATCCTGAATGAGAACAATCTCACTTCCTGGAATAGCATTAACGGAGGCCAGCAGTTCCTCTGTGTCATTTAAGGACACAGTCTCGCCCATCGAATAACGCTGTCCCTTTCCGAGAGCGACAAAATCAAATGACGGCCCAGAAGCGATCGCATCGACCACTGTAAATACTCGCCCAGCTCGTAGTGCATTCAAAACTAACGGTGCGTCAATATGAGCCTGCCCAACAAGTTCCTCATCTACTTGAAGGTGAAGTGAAAACGTCTCAAATAGTTCCTTGTATCCAGGAAAGCCTAGCCCCAGGGAGACACTTCCCTCTTCCGCGACGCCAACCGTCACTGGACCATGCGCATCGTGGCCTGCCAAACCCACAATTTGACGCTTCTGTGAGGCTTCGTCCCACATACGAAGAGCCTGCGTCGGTCGATCCAAAAGACTTGCAAGAGTTTCGCTTCGGCGAAAGAAATAACTCAAACCTGCCCGAACTAGGCGTAGCGTTGACTCATCTCGCCATTGACTATCCGCATTAAGCCATTCCATGCCGTCAACTGGTAGGCTGTTGTCAATCCACGCCAGACTCTCTCTTGGCGAACTGGGATGGGCAATTACACCGAAGCCTCCGAAGTGTCGAACGTCTTCAATGACGCTATACGCCTCCCCACCTAACGGATATGGTGTTGCAGGAAGCCCAACAGCGATGTAATGACCGCCATTTGTGCTGATCTCGACGCCATCAAATGTCAAGACTCCCGAACGATATTGCGGAGGGTCCGGAACACGCGTTCCGTCACCGTGGTCGGTAAAGACGAGAAACCGGAGGCCTGCCTCGCTTGCCGCCCGCGCTATCTCATTTGGAGAAGAACCGCCGTCTGATCTATTGGTGTGAACGTGAAAGGCGCCAGCAAGACTCAAAGGAAAGCTTGATGCAGCCTCCCCCGTCAACATTTGAATCTCTCGGGAAGGCTTAGGAAGCGAAAACCACAGCCAAATGGACAGTGCCATCAGCACGGTCACGATTGCTATAAAGGCCCGCCTCCGCCTAGCCGGAGCACTACCCATTAGCTGTCTCTCGATTCTAACTTGTTACAATCCAGCAGCGGCCCGGAGCGTATCGGCTTTGTCTGTATTCTCCCAAGAGAACTCCGGTTCTGTTCTCCCGAAATGACCAAACGCCGCGGTCTTCCGATAAATTGGTCGTCGAAGATCGAGTGATTCAATGATTCCTTTTGGCGTAAGGTCGAAATGTTCCCGAACCAAGTCAGAGATGCGATGCTCCTCTATCCCGGCGGTTCCAAATGTTTCAACCAAAACGGAAACTGGATCCGCTACACCTATGGCATACGCCAATTGCACCTGAACACGCTCGGCTAAACCGCCGGCCACACAATTCTTAGCGATATAACGAGCCATATATGAGGCAGAGCGATCAACCTTCGTTGGATCTTTTCCAGAAAAGGCCCCTCCTCCGTGAGGCGCCATTCCGCCATATGTATCGACGATAATCTTTCGCCCGGTCACGCCTGCGTCGCCGTGTGGGCCTCCCGTAACAAATCGACCAGTCGGATTCACAAAAATCTTTGTATTCTCGTCCATTAATTCAGCTGGAACTATCTTCTGTATGATTCGCGTTGATATATCTTCTCGAATCTGTTCCGTAGATACACTCTCGCTATGCTGCGACGAAACCACCACGGCATCTATCCGAATCGGCTTGTTACCCTCGTATTCGACCGTCACCTGTGACTTACCGTCTGGTCGAAGATAATCAAGGTCTCCAGACCGACGAGCATCTGAGAGTCCCCTTACAAGACGGTGAGCCATCATAATCGGTAGTGGCATCAACTCCTCTGTCTCGGAACAGGCATAACCAAACATTAATCCTTGGTCGCCAGCCCCTCCCGGATCCACACCCATCGCTATATCTGGAGACTGGCCGTGCAAGGCCGACAAAACCGCGCACGTGTCAGCATCGAACCCAAACTTGGCTCGGGTGTAACCAACCTCTCGCACCGCTTCTCGGGCTACCTCTGAAAATTCCAATCCGCCCGTTGACGTAATTTCACCAGCCAAGACGATTAACCCGGTAGTTAAAAGTGATTCACAGGCCACTCTTCCCATGGGATCCTCGCTTAGGACCGCATCCAGAACTGCATCCGATACTTGATCGGCAATTTTATCCGGGTGCCCTTCAGTGACTGATTCTGACGTAAATAGATAACGGCCTGTGCGGCGCATACCAACCAGACTCCTTTAGATGAACTACGAGTTTTAATGGGCCATGCAACAAGAAGGCTACGGTAAGCTTCTTTTCACAAACACATGACCAGAACCGGCTAACGGTAGCAGAGGGACAAGTAAACGGTCAATTCGACGCCGCTTCAGCAAAGCTCTGTCTAATCTCTCGGAAATCTCTTCTCATACTCCTGTTTAAGTCGAGTATTGTGAACATGAGTATATATCTGGGTTGTCGAAAGGCTCTCATGGCCCAGTAGCGTCTGAATAACACGGAGATCCGCGTCATTCTCTAGTAGATGGGTGGCAAAGGAATGCCGCAAAACGTGCGGACTGACATTCGGCGATAATCCTGCCGAACGGGCGTATTTCTTAAGCAATTTCCAAAAACCGACGCGACTAAGTTTACCACCCCGACTGTTGACGAATAGCCAATTAGAACCAGCAGATTTAAGACTAGGCCAAGCTTGATTCTGATACCGGCTCAGCCATTTCCGCGCCTCTCGACCTACGGGAATTAAACGTTCCTTATTCCCTTTTCCGATGCACGTCACCTGTCCCTTTTGTAAATCTAAATCACTTACTTTGACTGCTACGAGCTCTGACACTCTCATGCCAGTGGCGTAGAGAAGTTCGATTAATGCACGATCTCTTAATCCGAAAGGAGACCGTGTATCCGGCTGATCGAGAAGCTTTTCGACATCGTCACAAGAAAGATCTTTTGGTAATCGTTTCCGAAGCCGAGGCTCCGCAACTGCTACGGTTGGATTCTGGGTCAATTCTGCACATTGCTGACAACGTGGACAGTGATCGTCGACTAAGAAGCCAAAGAATCCTCTCAGGCAGGATAACGTCCTGGCAATCGACCGAGGCGCCAGTCCTCTCTGGGCCAGATGTCCGACAAAATCATTGATTTCAGAGCGCGTAAACGTCGTCACCGGTCTATCCTTGGCAAACTTGACCAGAGACGTCAGGTCTCTATGGTAGCTATCCACAGTATTCCGAGAAAACGACAGTCTCTCCCCATCCAGGTACCGTTCAATCAAATCAATATTGGAACAGAACATCGTTCCTACGATATATCACACTCCCCAACATCCAGTACTGATTGCACCGGCGGAATTTGCAGTTGTATAATTTTTTTAACAGTTAGCGTTGGTTCGGACGGTTTACTGCATACGCACAAGGACGGAAAGACCATGTTCCATCTTCGACAGTTCGTTACGATACTCACCGCCGTTTCCCTTTTTGGCCTCTCAGCCTGTTCGACCAGGCAGAATCCAAACACGACACCTGGTGCTTTTGGTCAAAATTCGACACCGGCTGACTTCGGGACTCAACTAGCTCAATACGTCGAAGCTCAGGAAGCGTTAGCCGGTGACGATTTCCCTGAGGCCAAATCGGCTCTGGACTCCTTATTGAATATTGCCGACGCCACCACTGCTCCGCTTGTACGTTCTGCCTCTAACGCCACGGATATTGAAACTATGCGGGCGCGTTTCAAACCGTTGTCTGAATATTTGGCGGAACAGGACTTGCCGTTAGGCTACGCGCGCGCGTATTGCCCGATGTATGACGGTGGATCCAATTGGGTTCAAGCGGATGGTCCCGTCAGGAATCCTTACTATGGTGCTTTTATGTTGACTTGTGGTGTAGTGGATGCTGCTCCTGGCGCACACATGGACCACACTCCCCG
>CAZUZW010000086.1:0-1900 GCA_964624855.1 uncultured Vicinamibacteraceae bacterium | reverse complement strand
GACGCTCCATCGATGGTGCTGCTCGCCGACGCCCCTGATTCTTCCGTTCCAATGGCAACAAGAATCCAACCGGACATTCCGGAATTGACTAGCGAGTTAGTCGACCAAGTCGTACTACGATCGCAGCAACTGCAAGAACTTGTCGCAACTGGTCGATTTACTGAATTGTTCATACCCGCCCTACAAGGAAAAGAACTCGCCTTGATTTTGGAAATTCGTCCCGAAGTTGAAAATTTACCAATACGACAGCGCAACAGTCTGCGGATTGGCGTTCGACATCTGGTACGCGCGGCCTACTTACTTGACTGGTACGGTGACCTGGGAAACAAACAACAGGTCAGCGGTGCATACGATGTGTTCGATGGAGCTGTCAATCAAATCACGGACGCCTTCAATGGCAGGCCATGAAGAGAATGCTGAGCATCTGACTCAGAGCATTGAGTTCACTTAGGAGTAACAGAATGAAAAAACGGATCTGGCTCTCGAGTATGGCGATGTTGATTTTGATGTTTGTGCTTTTCATGCCATCAATCCCTGACGGCCACACGCCGATAGCGTCACGGTGGAATTTCAACGAACACCTTTACCCCGTTTTCAAGGAACGCTGTGGAAGTTGTCATGTTGAGGGAGGTGTCGCACCAATGTCGCTCGTCGACTATCGGTCAGCTTTCCCATGGACTCAGTCGATTCGAGAGGAAATCCTGGGACTCCGCATGCCTCCCTGGCAGGCTGAAGACGGTTTCGGTGATTTTCGTAATGGTCACGCTCTAACTGCTACTGAGATGAACATGATTCTTGAATGGTCGGCTGGTGGGTATCCCGAAGGACCTCGTGATCAAACGCCAGATGCGACGGCTCAGGATCCAGAATGGACCTTTGGCGAACCAAGTCTTGTGCTGCAAATACCTCGCCCGTTTGCCGTCGATGCAGCCACAAGTGAGTCGGTTCGATATTTTGTTCTCTCAACTGATATCGGCGAATCAAGATCGATTCTTGGTGCCGAGATAAGACCAGGGGCACGTGCTGTCGTGCGTGGAGCCGCCGTCTTTGTCGACACAACAGGTGCCGCGCGGGCGTTATCCGACGCAGACGAAGTTCAGGGTTTTTCTGAAAGTCCCAACCACGCTTTTCCCCTTACGCCACCTGTCGCGGTTTGGACACCGGGACAGTCTTCAATTATCAACCAATCGGCGGGATACCACCTTCCGGATGGCGCAGACATCGTCGTTCGAATTCATTATAAGAAGACCTGGATAACCGAAGGTATGAACTTCTCGGACCAGAGCCAGATTGGTCTCTATCTTTCAGATAGTGCTACGCGCCCCATCGAATCACTGCTTGTAACATCACCTGATTCTGTCAGCGGACTTGAGACAAGGTTTTCACACGAGATTACCGATGACATTACGGTTTTAGCATTGTTGCCAGAAGTTGATATTGAGTCATCTGAACTACAGGTTGAGGCCATTACGCCAACCGGTGACCGTATTCCGATGTTATGGCTTCGAGAACCCGATGAAGGCTGGACGACACGTTTCTGGTTCGATGCTCCCGTGAGCCTCCCAGCCGGTAGTCGAATCGAAGTAACAACATTACTGGAGCCTGCCCCCGAGCGGAGGTCTAAGCCCACGCTGATTGGCGAGGGAACGGCTCCGATTCGATTTGCGATCGACTACGTAGCTGGTTCGTTGCCTGCCAATTAGGCAGCAGACTCCAGATCGGCGAACAGGTAAGCTCGCACCCTAAACAGTACCTCTGCGAGCCATCAAGCCGTCCTTATGCATCAATTCGGCATTTAAAATGGCAGCACCAGCCGCGCCACGAACTGTGTTGTGACCCAGCACCACTAACTTATAATCAAGTAGCCGACACCGACGCAATCTTCCAATCGTGACGGTCA